>NZ_JBIWKI010000021.1:29029-161257 GCF_044765565.1 Streptomyces sp. NPDC102437
TGCTGCGGCGGCACAGGCGGATTGGCACCCTGCTGCGGCGGCACAGGCGGATTGGCACCCTGCTGCGGCGGCACAGGCGGATTGGCACCCTGCTGCGGCGGCACAGGCGGATTGGCACCCTGCTGCGATGACAAAGCATCCCTCCCGTTATCCTAAATAGACACAAAAGCTTCGCCGCCATGAATATCAAAGCGAAACTTAGCCAAAGAATAGGTCACCTGTGGAAACGTCGTAGACTGTGATCTCCTCTCCATTGTGGCAATAAATCAGATCGTTGGTGACGATCTGAACCGCACCTTTCAAGGGGGATGACCAAATATCCTCGCCTCCTGCCGTGTCGACGGCGCGAACCTTTGGCCCTTGAGTGTTGGCCAAAATCACCCCTGAAGGCCCTGGAAGCATTTCAGATGACAGTTCACCCCCTACTCGCCACTGCTCCTTACCCGTTTCAGGGTCAAGCGCAAGAAGAGAATATTCTCCGTTGACACGAACGGAAAAATGGACAATGAGGAGGTCATCGTGAAGCACCATTTGCAGCGGCGTTCCCGGCTCCGGCAGCGGAATGGACCAGACTGTCCTGCCCGTGTCGCTATGCAGGGTAATTAATTTCTCATCCGTCACTAGGTGAAGGAGTCCTCCCCCCGAGAGGAATGAGGCATCCGAAGACATTAATGTTCGAGTCCATTCAACTCGATCATTTTCAACGGAAAGCGTACGCAATTCCCCCGGCGCGGTAACGAACACAGTAGTTCCGTCATCCTGGCGCCTCTCGGCATTGCGAATCGCAACCAAATGAACCAAACTACCGGCCACTTTGATTCCCAAGTCGCTAGCGTCTGGGATTTCTTCAGCCCAAATCACTTTCCCTGTCTCACGATCCAGCGCCATAGCCCCGGACGGCTCCACACCTTTATGGGTGAAAATAAGAATGTTCCCGTGCACGATAATTTGACCCGCTTGAAATACCTTGACTCGCCAGAGGATCCTGCCCGTTTTCGCGGACAATCCAAATACGTGGTCCTGCGTGGCGGCTACGACAAAGGCGCCAGATTTAGCAATCTCCACTACCTGGTTTCCAGGTAACTTTCGCCGCCACATGCGCTTTCCGTTGGCTGCGCATAGCGCTACGACCTCGCCGGTCGTGTCCCCGTCGCCACCCCCAACCAGGACCTGCCCCCCGGCTGCAATCACTTGCGGATAGTACGGCTGGCCCCATTTATCCGGCTCACCTGCATTCCCTGCAGAACTGCGCCATTTGAGGCGGCCGCTGCGCGCCTCCCTCAACCACACTGTGCGGTCCCCCTCTGCCCCGCTCAACCAGGGCCCAGACAGAGAAAGCGAAGTACGTAAAGCACCCGAGAAAGGCACAGGCCACACCGGCGCCCCGGGCGACGGGGTCAACTCAGGCCAGGACGGGCAGCGATGGGCAACACGATCTTTCCCGTCTGTCGCGCTGTCGCCCGAGCAGCCAGAAATCCCAGCAAGGGCACAAGCCGAAGACGTACCCCACCATACGAATGATCTTCTCGTCATGCCGCTGGATGTCACGAGCCCACCGTCCATCGCTGCACCCCTCCAGGAGAGTCACGCCACACGCCAGCCGCCACCCAGCTTGATCGCGCGTGACGAGCTCAACGGACCTCAGATGTTACGGCTCGTCAGGTGGTGACAAGGGGCCAACTTGAAATCATCAGGAGAATCTGCCTGCTCCTGCCGGTGGGGGGAACTTCACAATGATCACGAAGACCGTGCCTGCTCTGCTAGGCACCCCACCCGGTCACTACCCGACCAACCGCACGCCCCCGGAACTTGCAACCGCCCTGAGGGTCGACTGCTCAGCGAGAAGTCGGGCCTCATAAGCTATCAACCTCAGGCGCAGCCGGTCAGGGTGGGCGTCAGGTCTCCCGGTCGGTGTGTCCGTTCTCGGAGGTGTCGTCGTTCCCGCTTCTGTCGGCGTCCAAGCCGGCCTGGGGAGCCTGGAAGGGCGGAACGGACGGGAAGGAGACGTGCACGGTGTCGCCCTGTATGACGGGCCCGTAGGCCCGACCGCCGCTGAAGGTGTTGGTGACGGTCCGCTGGAGACCTGGTAGTTCGGCGGGGGTCATGGTGGCCTCGGGCGCGTGCTCAGGTGCAGCATCGGGAACGGTGAGGAGCAGGCGGCGCAGTGTGGTGAAGGTGCGGTGCCCGGCATCCTTGGCCTTGAGGATGGTGGAGTGGTCACCGGGAAGCGCGGCGGAGTCGGGGAACACCGACTGCGCGGACACCGCCCGCACCACTCGGTCGCTCTCGCCCGCGTAAGCGCTGACGAGGATGGGGCAGGTGCGGTCGCTCACAGCGGTGGCGTGGACGACATCCCGCAGGACCGTCCGCAGTGTCGCGTTCACCTGGTCGTTGAGTGGACGCAGATCCCGCTCCTGCGGATGGCCGAGCCCGAGGACGTTACGACGTAGCGACAGCAGCAACTCGGAGCCGTTGTTGGGGCACGCCAGCATCACCAGCCGCCGGATGCGGGCCAGGCGGCGCCCCTCCCCATCGGCCAGGACGCGGGCCAGAAGACGCTGGGCCACCAGACCCCCTTGGCTGTGCGTGACCAGCATGAGCCGCGTGAACTCGCCAGCCTCGGTCGCCAGGTATTCTTTGAAGCTGTCGGCGACCGTGTCGATGGTGGGGAAGACCCGCAGCGGATGCAGGCGCCGCACCCCGGTGGCATACCGAAACTGGAGCGGTTCAGCGAAGGCTAGCTTCTCGTCCTGCGCGATCAGTCGGCATAGCGGATCCCACACGTCGGGACCGGACCTGATCCCATGAACCATCACCACACCGAGTCGACTATCGCTCAACGGATCACCTTACAGAGGGCGTTGTCAAAGCCTCGACATTAGCCCGGACGACCGGTGGGATGTACTTCGAAGCGGTCATCCAGTGCCGGAACATCACCGTGCAACTGCCGCGGACGATCACCCCGGCTCTGTCCGGACTGCCCGCTCCCTCGCCCGCGTCCACAGGTCGGCCACGAGCAGGTGGCCACGCTCCTCGGCGACCTCGCGCGGACGGCGGACCGGCGGTCGGAGGAGGCCAGCCTCGGTGGCGGTGAGCGCCGTGGCTAGCCTGACCGGACCGGCAAGACCGAACTGGCTATCCACGTCGCCATCCAGGCGCTGAGTCGGCCGAGCTGGTTTCCAGGCGGCGTGCTGTTCATCGACTTGTTCGGCTACGACTCGCGCTGTGTCTGCCACCGGAACGGGCCCTGGAAAGCCTGCTGCGGGACCTGGCCGTGCCCGGCCAACACATTCCCGTCGGTCTGGAGGACCGGCAGCGGCTCTATCGAAGCGTCCTAGAGTGCTACGCACAGAAGGGCCGCCGGATCCTGGTGGTGGTCGACAAGGCCTCTTCCAGCGGGTAAGCCCGCCCGCTGCTGCCCAGCGACGGCGTTACCGTGGCATTGATGACCTCGCGGCACACCCTCGACGGCCTCCAAGCCCGCCTGCACGACCTTGGCCCCCTGGACGAGGCCGCCTCAGTCACTCTGCTCGACCAAGCGTTGCGCCACTCTTGTTCGTTTCGGCCCTCGTCGGTTGGATCTCCGCCGAGCGGCAAAAGCGTACGGTTCAATGCTGCTGTACGTGGATCTGCCCCTCGACTCACGGGAAGCGCTGATGACACTGCAGCCGTGGAGTAGCCATAGGCATCGGACTGCCATCGGAAGGATGGGGCTCTCCGCCCCCGCCCGTCAGGCCGTGATGGACCTGCAGATGTCCGACGGCACTCAGGTCCTTGACTACGGTTGTGGCCGCGGTGGTGATGTTCGCGCTCTTGGGCACCTCGGTCTCGACGTCTCTGGCTGGGACCCAGTGCACCGTCCTGACGGGAATCTCAAGCCCTCCGACATCGTGCTCCTCACGTACGTCCTCAACGTCATCGAGAAACCTGATGAACGGCGCGTAGCTCTCGCAAAGGCATGGGAGCACACGAAGGTCGCTCTCGTCGTTTCCGCCCGGCTGCGTTGGGAACGGAACCAGGTCAAGGGCACGGAGTATGGCGACGGCATCATCACCAGTCGCAATACCTTCCAGCACCTCTTCGCTGCGAGCGAGCTTCGGGACTTCGTCCAGGATGTGACGGGAGTCCGCTGCCTCTCAGCAGCTCCTGGCATCGTTTACGCCTTCAGAAGTGACGAAGCGCGCCTCGCATATCTCGCGCGTCAGATCACGCCTGACGCCGCCTGGCTGGCGTCCGAGGACACGGCCTCCGCGATCGCTGCCGTCGTGGATCACCTGGAGCAACGTGGGCGGGTTCCCCAACTGGAGGAGATGCCATACCCCATCATGGGGCTTCTTCGACACATGCGGCCGCAGGAACTCAAGAGGCTCGTCGAGCAGGCCGCCGATCCCTTGAAAGTCGAGACTGGCGCGGAGCGCTCAGCTCTCGACACCCTGCTCTTCCTTGCGGTTGAACTCTTCCATGGTCGCGGCCCGGCGAGCAGCCTTCCAATCCCTGTCCAATTGGACATCCGCGCCTTCTTCTCGTCCTACGCAGAGGCATGCAAGCGGGCGGACCGGCTCCTCTTCAAGCTCCGCGACGACGCGTATGTACGTCGCGCTATGAACGGGTCAGTGGCTGGCAAGTTCACGGCCACAGCACTGTACGTGCACCGCCGGGCGATGCCCCGGATCCCGACCATCCTGCGCCTGTATGAACAGTGCGCGAGCATTGCCGCTGGCCGTCCTCCCGCGTGGTCCATCGTCAAGCTCCGCCATCAGAGCCGTGGAGTCAGCTGGCTCGATTACCCCGAGTTCGACTCGGATCCACATCCCCGGCTCTCCACCTCTTACGCGGTTGACTTGAAGACCCTGAAGGCTTCCTTCCTGTCGTACGCCGACTCGACCAACCGGCCCCTGCTGCACCGCAAGCACGAGTTCCTTGCGCCGGACGATCCAGATGTCCCCAAATACCAGCGGTTGACCGAGGCTGAGGTACGCGCCGGCCTGTACGAGCATCCGCACCTCATCGGTAATGAGGAGGGCTGGGAACGGGAACTCGCGCGCACCGGCCGATCGCTGCGGGGACACCGGTTGATCCTTCGCGCTAAGAGTTGACCAGCTCAGCGAACGGGACTGGCTCTAGTCGTCACCACGGAGGCGTCGGCTCTGCGCTGCCCCCGTACGCCGTCTTTCGAGGTGCTGGAGGACGAACGCCCGACCTCCAGCACCTCGGCACTCTCACCGGATCAGGTCATGCACCATCCGGAGTCGCAATCACCATCTCCAGTTTCCTCAGCTTCCTCGTCCTCTACAGCGGGTGCCGGTATGGCCTCAGCAAGAGGGCGGCCGTACCGCGTCAGATACGCGGAGTCTCGCCCAAGTGCTGCTCGTCGCTCATTGATCGTCTCTTCCAGCCGAACCGCCGCACTGAATAGTTCTGGCTCGTCCATCCGCTGGCGACGCCAGGCGTCAACAGTGCGAAAGGGACAGAAGAAGCAGGCACTTTTCGGCGGGACCGGAAGTCCCGCATCCTCGATGATGCGCGCGCAGTCGCTTCTACGTAGGTGAAGGTCGAGGAGGGGGTACTCGATCCGCTCGTGCGCCTCGCAGCGTCGGCGGTTAGCCCTGTGGATTTCATCGAGGGATATACCGATGCCCACAGTGGCCGGGGTGAGCGCCGTGGCACCGTGCTCGCGCAGCCAGCGGCCCACGACCTTGATCTTGAAGTCGGCGGTGCAGGATCGGCGGCCCGGGGCTCCGTTGGCCATACGAACGGGAATCGGGATCGACCGGATGCCCGGCCTGTTCAGCCTCTGCATCAGCGTCTCGGTGGAACCGTCTCGACGGCGACGCTCCAGCTGTTGCAGGTCGAGCCCGGCGCGAGTGGCGTACGGCAGGGCTATTTCGCGAACGTACGCCAAGGTCGAAGGGTGTTCGCTGTCGTCACCCACGTTCGCAAACAGGAAGGTTGGATAGTCGATCTCTCCCCGGGCTGCGAGAACCAACAGGGCGGTCGACTGGACTCCGCCACCGAACGAGATGACCTTCATACGGCGACCCGGTGGCAAGGAACGCTCTCGATCTTGTGTTGCAGGACGTAGAGGCAGCTGTCCGACATGGGGGGCTCCCGATCAGTTGAGGCCATTGAAGCTCTGGAAGTTTCTATGGACATCAACCATGAGATCAAGTGTTTATTCCACCCCGAGACGCAAGTTGCCCCTGTCGTGCTGCACCGGATGAGGGATGGGCTGCTGGCCGCTCGTACTACGACTTCTGGCGCTTGGGCCGGATCACGACTGAGTGGCCCTGTGCAAGGGCGGCGGCTAGGAAGCTCGCGGCTTCGTCGCCCTGGTCACTCGTGAACGTCCGCGCGGCAGGCAGCGACGTCTGACGAGGATGAGTTACCGGGGGCACACTCCGGCGCCCCCGGGGCTTCTGAGAACCGCGCGCTCCCGTGCGAAGGCGCTCAACTTCTACTTGCACCACCGCACGGCCACGGGCAGTCGCATCCGTCAGGATGGTGTCGATGAGCCACAGGGGTGATCCTGACAACTCGAAGTCAGATGCCGCGATCTGCTTGCGGTGGCGCCATCGGGAGATCGCTTGCTTGTCACGGCCGAGGATCTTGGCCACTTCCGTGATCCCTACGATGACCGGGAGTTGCTCCAAGAGGTCGGCGCGATATCCGCCAGGGATACTGGCTTCGTACTCAGCCAACCGTTGCTCTGTGACCTCTCGGGCGCCGTCGTCGCCGAGCTGAAGCACTGTGGACAACAACCAGTAGGGATTCCCCGAGATCACCAGGTCGGGTTCTGCCAGCGTCCCGTCGGCTCTCCACTTCTGTGAGGTCTGGCGTTCCACTCCGTACAGGGCAGCGATCTCGGTGTGTCCAAGGAGATACGGCTTGCGTACCGCCACCATGCACAGCACCTTTTCGATCATCGTGACGGGCGAAGGCCCCGAGGAAGAGTACGAAGTCTGCTAAAGGTATCGCTCATGCTTCAAGCCCGGCTGGACCCCGTTGCCCTACCGGCGGTCGCACTGTGTGCCGGTGACCCGATGACCGTTGGACACGCCCGCCGGCCCACCGACCGAGTCACCTGATCTCTCTGCCCTGCCGGATCTCCCACGGGCCAACCGGTACGAGGTACACCTCGTCGAAGTAGCTCAGCCATTTGGCGATCGTTTCCACTGCCCGTTGCGCCTGATCTGGCGTGTGGAGACCTCTGTCGGTCAACGTCCTCTTCGCGTCATCAAGGTTCAGGGCCCCGTTTTCTGCGAGCGTGCGGACTTCGGGCAAGGAGCGCAGTCGGTCAAGAACCTCCGCCCCGAAGTCCTGCTCGGACAGCCCTGGAGGGATGTCCATATGGACGAGGTCACGCAGCACTCCGGCTAGGACGTCGCTGGCGATGTTCCGGTGCCGACCGTTGTACACCCGGTAGAGGCGCTCCGGGTTCCGGGTTTCCGGCAGCCAGCGCGCCTGTGTCTCGCTCTCGCCGATCACAAGAATCTGTGGGGCGTCCTCATCGGCACGCACGAGGTCAGCCTGCTCACGTATCTGGCGCGCGAGTTCCACCGTTCCGGGCACGGCCGACAAGTCGATGTCGTCGAGTATTCGGCGCACTTCGGGGTGCGCGAGTTCGGCTTCGATGAGCAGCTCGATGTTCGGAGTCGGCACTCGCCCGGTTGCCTTGCCCGTGAGGTTGGCAGACCCCACGAGGCAACGGTCGTCAGCGGCGTACAGCTTGGCGTGCAGGTTGTGGCACAGCGAGATCTCCACCCGCCCGTCGGCTTCAGCGAGTTCCGCGATTTCCGGGTCGGATACGCCCGCCGCGACCTCGGCGACGGACCAACGTGTGACGCACTGAACGCGTTCCACGCCGGCCGGCACGGCTGCGAGGGCCGCCTGGAAGGATTCCTTCTTGATGAAGGGAGCCACCAAGAGAACTTCGCGAGTTGCGCCGAGGAGGAGCTGCTCAATCTGTCGCCAGACGTGGTCTCGGGTCACTCATCATCCTCGTCGTCGGCCTCGTCCGCGCCGAGGAAGTCGCTGGCGATGCGGCCCCAGTCCTGGCGCATCTTCTTCGCTCGCTCCCGGGGCTTATCCGGCAGCTCGTCCTCAAACCTTGCCCAGGACATGAGGAGGAGCTTGAAGGCTCCAGCCGCGCCTCGCAGCCGCTCTGCGAGTTCTTCCTTGCTCGCGCCATCGATATCGCCGTCGAGCACGGCGATGAGGTCGCCGTAGACCGGGTGGTCCTGATTGAGGGTGACTTGCAGCAGATTGGGGATGTAGTCGATGTTGAAGAAGGCTGGCGAGTCCGGGTTGCGGCTCGTCAACAGGCGGACGTGCTTGCCCTGCTGGGTCGACTCCTCGATGATCCGCTGTGCGTCAGCGGGCGTGTATTTATGGGTCTCCACGAGGTTTTCGAGCTGGATCTCCTTACTCTCTTCCTCGGTGACCTGCTCGGCGAGCGTGTCGGTGAAGCTCGGTTTTGTCTCCACGCGGCGCCGCTTTACCGCTTCCTCGGCCTGCGTCTCCACGTCCTCGTGCCGTTTCCGATTGGCACGCGTGCCCCGGGTCTGGTCGGCGAGGTCGGAGCGTAGTTTGCCGAGCAGCTTCTCACGGATGTGATAGACGATCTCGATAAGTGGGAGTCGTCGATCCCCCTCCTCCCGGAGCTGTTCCCGGAACTCGTCCCAGGTAAGGCCAGCAGCTTCTTCTCGCCAGTTGAAGTGAGCCAGATCGGAGAAGATCGTCGCGGCTTGCTTGTTGTTCGTGACCCCGAAGACTTCGTCTAGCGCAGGTGGGAAGTCGATCTCTACACCCCACCAGCGTTCAACCGGATCGTAGGAATTTGTCCAGTTCGTATCCAGGTCGAGTTCGCGGTTGGCACGGATCAGAGAGATACCGAGGTTCTTGTGGGCGTGCTTGCCCCACGGGGTCTCGCCTGGGGCGAGACTCGGAGAATACGCTTTGGGCCATTCCTCACCTGCGATGTCCGGACGCCGCGCTGCATCGACCGCGATCGAGGAACGGACGAGGACGGGGTACTCGTTGCCGTCGGCTCCTTGGACCATGAACTGCTCGACGCCGATCTCGCCAACGTTGCCGCCGCCAAAGGGACGGAACATCGGCTTGCTGTCGAACGGAGGTGGAGTCGCGCTTGGGAACATCAGGAAGAGCGGATCGTTGGGGCGTGCTGGACGAACGCCTGGCAAGGGAGCCCACCCGCGAGCAGGGACCAGCTTGATGCGCGTTCCTTCGGCGATCAGTCGACGATAGATGCGGCCGATCAAGCTCTCGGTATTTGCCAGAGTTGCCTCCGCGCCACGCCACTGGACCCGCTCCAGCTGCGTCCACTGCACGAGGGTGCCGCTGGTGCCCAACCCTTCGGCGAGCGCCTGCCATTCGTCCGGGACGCCGTCGAACTTGGGCTCGGGGACCTCTTCGAGTCCGCCACGCACCTCTGTGAGGTCAAGGTGCGTGTGCAGTGCGTTGTCGGGTCCATTGGTCCAGGACCAGACATCGACGCGGTCACACTGAGAGATGCTGGAGTTGGGCAGACCAACACCGAAACGACCTATGCCCTTGCGGTGTTGCCGTGTTCCCGCGCCGAAGCGGAGGGACTGCCGGAGCGTCTCGGGGTCCATGCCACTGCCATTGTCGAGTACGGCAATCTTCTCGACCCGGTGCCGTGATCGCTGCGAAGGACGGTCGGTTGACTCGACGACGAACAGCTCTACTAGGTCAGCGCCGGCTTCGATGCCGTTGTCGATCAGCTCGGCAATGGCGTGTGCCGTCGACTTGTACCCGCTGTCCTGCAAGGCTTTGACCGTCAGGTCGGATGTGACGATCGAGTACTTGGATGTCATCGAGCCTTCCATACGTCTTCCCAGTTGGTGAATGCGACTGCCACGTCTCCGAAGCCCGGGAGCGCGGGGTCGACGACGGTTACGACGTCGCAAGTCGAGGTGCCGCCGGCCTTGGGCCCGCGGATCACGCGGCCCACCATCTGGCTGTACAGCACGAGTGAGCGGGTAGGGCGGGCAATGACGGCGGCGCTCGCCGCAGGGGCGTCGAAGCCCGTGGTGAGTACGCCGTAGTTCGACAGGACCATTGGTCGGGTTCCAGGACCCTTGAAGCGGTTGATGACTCGATCGCGATGCCGTGCTGAGGATTCGCCCGTGACCTGCTCGGCGTCGATTCCGAACATGGTCAAGATCGCGACGATCAGGCGGCTGTGCTCGACCGAAGCTGCGAACAGCAGGATGCGCCTGTGCTGTTCGCTGAGGTCGAGCACAGTGCGGACAACCTGGAGATTCCACTGCACGTTGTCTGCGAGCCGCGCGATCAATTCGTCGGGGACGTCGAAGGACGCAGCGAGAGCTTGCTTGTCCCGGGCACTGAGCTTCATCCCGGAGTCAGCCGCAACCGTACGAAAGTCCGGGCGGGCGAGGTATCCCTGCTCGATGAGAGCGGTGACAGGGTTGTCGTAGCCGTCGATCTCCAGCATCACCTTCTGGCGTGCGAAGAAGTCCGCGAGCTTCTCGTCTTCGGAGATGTCAGCCCACGTCCTTCCTGGCGTGGCGGTCAGCCCCAGGAGGCTTGAATCGCTGCGGAGAGTGAGGGCTTCGACTACCCGGCGATACGTGGGTGCGATGGCCTGATGGGCCTCGTCGAAAACTGTGAATGTGGTGCGGAGCGCAAGTTGGTCGAGAAAGCCCGGCACGCTCTTTGCCGCAGCACCGGCCTTCTCCAGTCCGAGTACGACGATGCCGTCGGTGATGTCATCAAGATCGATGGGAGCATCGCCCCACATGCGCGCCACGGTGACCTCTCGATTACCGAGGGAGGCCCACGCACGCTCGAACTCCAGCGCGGCCTGTTCGAGGAGCTCGCGGCCTCGGGCCAGCCACACGACCAGTGTGGGCTCATTCCGCCGAAGGTGGTCACAGATCAGGTCCATACCGGTGCGGGTCTTGCCGACCCCGGTCGGCAGGTGCAGTACCGTGCGTCGTTCACTGGAGTAGAGCAGTCGCCGCACTTTGCCGGCCGCACGCCGCTGATGCGGGAACAGGCTGTAATTCGGCTCAGCAGGTCTACGCGAGGACACGGGAGCCTCAGGCGCTCGATCAACGACGAGCCCCAGGAAACCAAGAAGTGCGCGGCGCTCTTCAAGCGACCAAGACAGAGCGGATAGGAATGTTCCGGGCGAAGAGGACCCGTTCCAGCCAAGACGTTCTGCTAGTTCGGCCTTGTTGTTTTCCGGAAGCAACTCCAGCAGCTGTGCGCGCTCCTCAGCGTCGCCGATCAACCGCTCTGGAGAGATAGCAGCCGCTGCCACCTTCCGGATGGCCCCCTCATCGGACCCCTCCTGCAGCAATTCGAGGAGTTCGCAGGCGTGCTCGCCGAGCAGGCGCCGTACGTAGGCCAACGGGGCCGCATCAAGGACGGCCCGAAACGCGATACCCGGGGATCCGATCACAGTGATCCCCAGTTCGTCCGCGCCTCATCGGCTCCGCGCATCCCTACCGTCCGCAATCCCATCCCCTTGCAAGATCATCCACCTCATCCGCGGACCCCCATTCAGTGGAGGTTCAGCGCATGATCAACCCTAGTCCCGACCACTGACAGGCGAGGCCAGCTCGGCGCAATCCAATGGACGACAGTCGACGCTGCCAGGCCGATCGGAGCTTCGTGACTCAACTCCCCTGCCCCTCAAGGCTCTTACGGGTGGCCACGAAGCACCCGTGATGCGAACATATGTTCTACCAAGAGCAGTCACATGCGGTCACCAAACGCGCGAAAGCCATGCCTGCGTCCCACCCGCATCCACCGACAGCTAGGATCGCCGTTGACAACTGGTGGAAGCTGCCGCACCGTCGCGAGCAACCGCCAGTAGGGCAGACGGATCGGAAAGAAGTGGGGTGGGTTGTGACAGAACAGTCACTCAATTCAGGTCTGGCCTACCTCGATTACAACGCCACGGCGCCCATGCGACCCGAAGCGCGAGAAGTCACTCTCGCCGCGATGGAGACGGTGGGTAACGCATCAAGCACACACCGTTCGGGCCGTGACGCCGCACACCGGGTCGACGAGGCCCGCCGTCAGGCCGCTGATCTTTTGAACTGCTCTCCCGGCGAGATCGTCTTCACCTCTGGAGCCACCGAAGCCAACAATCTTGCGCTGCGAGCCGCGTACAGCGCCGGCGGAAGTGTGATTTCGAGCACAGTCGAGCACCCCGCGGTGCTGGAGACCGCGAAGAACCTTACGGCAAACGCGCCCAAGGCGCTCACGCTGTTGGCGGTGAATGCGGACGGCCTGGTGGATCTAGACGGCCTCCATGCCGCCCTGTCGGCGGGTGGCGTGGCGATCGTTTCGCTGATGGCCGCGAACAACGAGACGGGCGTCTTGACCGACCTCGCACCCCTCGCAGAAGCGGCACATGCGGCGGGGGCTCTTTTCCATACCGACGCCACACAGCTGGTGGGGCGACTGCCGATTGACCTCGCAGAGGTCGACGTGGACTTGCTATCTCTGTCAGCTCACAAGTTCGGCGGCCCGCAAGGAGTAGGGGCTCTCTTTGTACGCCGTGGCATCTCACTGCCCTACCACCCGCTGATCTTCGGCGGAGGGCAGGAACGCGGCTGGCGAGCCGGGACGCTCAACGTCGCCGGCATCGCGGGTGCGGGAGCAGCGGCAGCAGCAGCCCACCGCGGCATGTCCGAAGAGAGCGTACGCGTCACGCGCCTCCGTGACTTGCTGGAGAGTGCTCTCGTTGAGCAACTCGGCGATTGCCGGATCAACGGTGCGCGCGAATGCCGACTCCCCGGCGTTACCAGCATCACATTCCACGGGGCCCCTGCCGATGCGGTCCTCACCGCGATGCCAGATGTGGCTGCCTCCGAGGGGAGTGCGTGCTCCTCTGGGGCGCCGAGCCCGAGCCATGTGCTCCTGGCGATGGGGCGTAGCCGGGAAGAGGCAGACTCCACAGTCCGATTCTCCCTTGGGTACGCCACCACGGAGCGCGATGTCGATCGGGCTGTTCCCTCCATCGTCCGGGCCGTTCGGAAGGTGCGAAGACTCCTGTCAGTCCCGATCTAAATTCACGCATCAGCCTTGAACTCATCAAAACCTGAATGGACACGGAGAAATCCCGCATGTCAGACACTCGGCTCGCGGAAGCCGCTCACTCCTCCTTCGCGCGCCACGAGACGTTCGCGCCGCGCTTTGGGTGGCTCCACAAGGCGTACATGCAGGTGAAGGACAACCCGGAGACGTTCCTCGCGGATGACGCTCCAGTGCAGCTCGGCGTCGGCAAGAACATGGTCTATTCCATGCGCTACTGGTCCCGGGCGTTCAAGCTCACCCGCGAGCACTATGGCGACGACACCAATTCGCGCGCCATGTTGTCGTTCCCGACGTGGGAGGCGCGGTGGCTGCTCGACGAGGACGGAGCCGACCCCTATCTGGAAGAGCCCGGCAGCCTGTGGTTGCTGCACTGGTGGCTTCTCTGCTCCCGGCCGGGTGCCAAGAGCTGGGCTCCGGCTTGGTATGTCGCTTTCCACATCGCGCCGTTCTCCCGGTTCACAGCGGAGGATCTGACACAGCTGATCGTGCGTCACGTCAACCTGTCCTTCCGTGAAGGGCCGGTGGAAGCCTCCATCGCCAAGGACGTCGACTGCATCACCAAGATGTACGCCCCCGCGCCCCGAGGGAAGATCGGTGCCCCAGGCGCGCTTGAGGACTTGCTCGCCTGCCCCTTCCGTGAACTCGGGCTACTGGAGCAGGTTGGGCAGCGGGGCAAGATGGAATGGCAATTCACCACTGGTGTTCGCACCTCTTTGCCGGCCCGGATCGTGGCGTACGCCTGCCTTGACTACGCGGCCCGCACGACCCGCGGTGCTGGCTCCATCTCGCTCGCCCGCCTCGCTAACGAACACGGGGGTCCCGGCCGCGCGTTCCGTATCCGCGAACCGGATATCGCCGCCGCCCTGGAGAAAGTCTCCGGTGATCACCCGGGGCTGCAGATCGTCGAGGCGATCGGGCAGCAAAGCCTCGCGTTCTCTTCTGATCCATTCGAGTTGGCCTGGGACGTCTTGGACGATCAGTACGACAAGGTCCGGTCACGGCCGGGGTTCCCCACCCGCGAGGAGTGGGCACGCGAATACCCCAAACTCGCGGACGCCGAGAAGCGCGAGCGAAAGAACCAGGACGCCGTCGAGCCACAGCTCGCCCTGACTGAGGAGAACGTGTGACCACCGCGACCCCCACGCGGCGCAGTGCCGCAGCCAAGAACCCTGGTGGCCCGCAGTTCCCCACCGGTATCGCCTTGGTCGGCTCTCAGATGCGCTCGACCAATCTGGAACGCGACGTCCAGACCGAGCTGCACTCTCTCTACATCGGCACGCGTGCAGTCGACGTGCTCGAACGCGTTACGAGTGCTCTCGGTAATTTGCGCCGTCCCCGGTCCTGGTCCTTCACTGGACCCTACGGTTCCGGCAAGTCCACCCTGACCAACCTCATCGATGCACTCCTCGGCCATGACAAGGTCCGCCGTTCCGAAGCGGAGTCCCTGCTCGGCGCCACCAGCCCCAGCCTCGCCAAGCGTCTGCCCGCCGGCCGGGAGCAGCTCGCCCCGGCCGGCTTCCTCGGCGCCGTCGCCACAGCCCGCCGCGAGCCGCTCGTCGCGACGCTGTCGCGGGCTCTCCACACCGCTGCTCAACGCCGCTGGAAGACCCGCCCGCCCAAGGCAGTCGCTGCAGCCCTTGCCGCCTGCACCGACCCCGCAACGACGTCGCCGCAGGACATCCTGAACGCCGTCGAGGCCCTGTGCGCGCTGCAGCCGCTGCTGCTGGTCATCGACGAGTTCGGCAAGACCCTTGAGCACCTTGCCGGACACAGCGAGTTCGCCAGCACCAAGGACGACCTGTTCCTGTTGCAGGAACTCGCCGAGAAGAGCGCCGGCGATCAGGGTCTGCCGCTGTTCATGATGACGCTGCAGCACATGTCGTTCATGGACTACGCCGCCCGCTCCAGCGAGCTGCAGACCCGCGAGTGGGCGAAGATCCAGGGCCGGTTCGAGGACATCACCTTCACCCCGCACATTGGCGACGCCGTCCAACTGATGCGCCGCCGGCTCGACCAGTCCGCTGCTCCCGAGTCCGGCCAGAAGCTGATCCGGGCCCAGGCCGAGGCTGCCGAGAAGGCCTGGAAGCATCACGGCCTCAACACCGTCGTTGGCCTCAAAGCCCAAGACTTTGCGGACCTCTACCCGCTGCACCCGCTGACGGCGGTCGCGGCCCCTCTCCTCGCGGCTCAGATCGGTCAGCACGACCGCAGCCTGACGAACTTCCTCAACAGCGACGAGCCCAACACGGTCCGCCGCTCGCTGGACCTGTTCTCGCTCGCCGAACCGCGGCGGGCCAGCACCATCCAGTTGCCGCAGCTGTACGACTTCTTCCTCGACTCCGGCCGTACTTCCCTCCTGGCCTCCACCAACGCAGGCCGCTGGATCGAAATCGAAGCCAGAGTCACCGAGGCAAACGGACTGTCCACAGCCGATCAGAACCTGCTGCGCACCATCGGCATGCTGAATCTGATCGACTCGGATGGTGCGCTGCGAGCGACTGCCGCCATGATCTACTTTGCGCTGCACGAGCCGTCCGACGGGGCAGACGCAAAGGCCTTCGCCGCCCTTGAGGAGCAGTTGCAGAGCCTGGTGGATCGGGGCTTCCTGGTGCACCGCAAGTTCAACGGTGAGTACAGGGCGTGGCTCGGCACGGACGTCGACATCGACGGTCGTCTGAAGGACATCACCAACCATCTCGACAGCACATACGTCATCCAAAGGCTCGGCGAGTACCTTCCGCAGGCGCTGACCGCCGGCCGCCACAGCCAGGTCACCGGGATGATGCGCGCCCTGTTCACCCGCGTCACCGGCCCCGAGACCAAAAACGTCAAGGGCCCTGACGAGCTCAATGACCACGCTGACGGGCTGCTCGTCTTCCACCTCGGCACGACCGAGGACCGGCCCGTGGTCAAGTCCTCGCTGCCGGTGGTCCTCGGCGTCACGGAGGAACCGGAACTCGTCGTAAGCGCTGCGACCTACCTCGTGGCCCTCCAGGAACTGCTGCTCGACACGTCCTTGGACCCGGTGGCGCTGCGTGAGATCAGGGAACGCACGACAGGGGCCAAACGCGAACTGCTGGAACTCCTCGATGCGGCCTTCTACCCGCAAACCCAGCGCGCGACCTGGCGACTGTGGCGCTCGGGTATCTCCGACGACGACAACGAAGGTGAAGTGATCGAGGGCCGCAGCCTTAGCGGCCTGGCCTCGATCGCCTGCGACCGGGTCTTCTCAGCCACCCCGCACATCCGCAATGAGATGCTCGGCCGCCACGAACTCACCAGCCAGGGCGCGAAGGCCCGTCGCGAACTGCTCACAGCGATGCTACTCAAATCCGGTGAGCGGTATCTCGGTATCGCCAAGCACCCAGCCGAGCGTGCCATGTACAGCGGGGCCCTGGAGTACATGGGCTTGCACCGGGAGAACACGGGCACCCCAGCCGACGACTCCTCCACCTCCTTGTTCCCTTACGGCTTCTCCCGACCTGGCGACTCTCACCCGCACACCCTCGCGGTCTGGGAGGCCCTGGAGGAGTCACTCACAGCAGCGAACAAGCGCACCAATCTCGACGAGATCTTCCGTGCCCTGATGGTGCCACCCTACGGCGTCAAGGCCGGCGCCGTGCCACTGTTGGTGGTCACTGCACTGATCCTGCGCAGCCAGGACGTAGCGCTGTTCGAGGAGGGCACATACCTGCCCCGCCTTACGCCCGACATCGTCGAGCGCATGCTCAAGGCACCGAAGCGCTTCTCCGTGAAGTCCACGCCGCTCGGGGACGGCCTGCGCCAGAGCGTCGTAAAGAACCTGTCAGTTGCACTGAAGGTGGATTCTCCACGGTCTCAGGCTCTCCGCAATCCAGCATTGCTCGCGGTGACCCGAGCGCTGTTGGAGCGGGTGATGGTCCTGACCCCCTACGCCCGCCGCACCAAACGCATCAGCAAGGACGCCATCGCTGTCCGAACCGTCCTGCTCACAGCTCAGGACCCGGACGACTTGCTCTTCCACACACTGCCGCAGGCCTTGGGGCTCGACCCGATCAGCCCTGAGGCCCGGATCAGCAGCAGCGGCAACAAGGGTTATGCAGAACGGCTCGCTGCCGCAGCGGAGGAACTCTCGGGGGCGGAGAGGGCACTGCGTGCCGAGGTCGTCGAGACCATCAGCCGCCAGTTCCGCGTCCCCTCCTCGCTACCGAAGCTCCGCCGTGAGCTTGCCGCACGGCTCAAGGGATTCGCCGGCGTCTCCCTGAGCCTGGAATTGCGGGGCTTCGTCTCCATCGCGCTCAACGAGTACCTGTCGGACGATGACTGGCTCGATCCACTGATCGTTCGGCTGTCGAACTCAGCCCTCGGCGACTGGTCCGACAACGATGCAGCCGTCTTCTCTCGACGCGTCAAGGAGATGGCTTCTGCCCTCGACCGGGTCAGCCACCTCTACGAGAGCCGCGAACAGAGCACCGACCAGACTGAGAACCTCGAAGCACAGCTGCTCACTCTGACGGACAACGACGGCGTCGAACAGCGGACGCTGATCTACGTCCCGGAGCAGTCCCGGCAGGAGGCCGAGAGTCTCGCTGTCAGTGTCCTGGAGCAAGCTAGGAACATGCTCGGTCCGGACGGCGCCCGCATTCTGCTTGCCGCCCTCGCCCAGCGCGTAACCGAGCCCGCTACCAACACCGCAGTCGAGAGGACGGAGTGACCATGACCGACGACACCGCTCCCAAGAAGAGGGTCCGGCACGTCCTAGGCCTGTCCGGTGGCAAAGACTCTTCCGCATTGGCGATCTACATGCGTGACCGAGTGCCGGAGATGGAGTACTTCTTCTGCGACACCGGGGCCGAACTGCCGGAGACCTACGAGTACCTCAACAAGCTTGAGGCAGCGGTCGGCAAGCCCATCACAAGGCTGAACACGGACCGGGACTTCGACCACTGGCTGGAGGTTTACCAAGGCACTCTGCCGAGCCCCCAGATGCGCTGGTGCACTAAGAACCTGAAGATCAAGCCGCTGGAGGAGTGGGTCGGCGAGGACGAGGTGATCTCCTACGTCGCCATCCGCGCGGACGAGAACAGGCTCGGCTACGTCAGTACCAAGCCCAACATCACCGCGGTCTTCCCTTTCCGCGAGGACGGCATCGACCGCGAAGGCGTCGGTCGCATCCTCGACGAGGCTGGCACCGGTCTGCCGGGCTACTACGAGTGGCGCACCCGCTCCGGCTGCTACTTCTGCTTCTTCCAGCGCAAGCACGAGTGGGTCGGGCTGAAGGATCGTCACCCCGAGCTGTTCGACAAGGCCGTGGCTTACGAGGAGAAAATACGGCACCAAGGGACCGCCATGCAGGGACGCGACTACACCTGGTCTCAGGGGGAGTCACTGCATCAGCTGATAGAGCGTAGGGAGGACATCGAAGCGAAGCATCAGGATGCGCTCGATCGTGCTGCGAAGCGTGTGAAGCCGAACCGGCCGCTGCTGGAGGTCCTGTCCGACGCCTTGGATTCGGACGACGACGAGGCCGGCTGCTCAGTCTGTCACCTCTGATTATCCCGAAGCCCCCTAGTAGGCCCCGATGGTGACGTTTGATCACTATCGGGGCCTACTTTCGTCTCATCGCACCGACTGTCAGTGCCGCGTGTAAGGATGTTCCTCCATCTACCGCCGCTGCAGCCGGAGTGCCTTGAGGAATGGCGACACCAGACACCCACGAGCGCTCCGTCATCCGCCACCGCACTGAGGCTGGTCCTTCGCTGGACATCCGACTCGGCATCGCTCCCATGCTCGATGTCCCAGCCCACAGAGTCCTGCAGGACGACCTGGCGGAGCATGCCTCTCTCTGGGAACAAGCCCTCGCGGTCGAGAGCCTCGGCAGCTCACTCCCTGACGAGGCCGGGCTGTACATGTTCGTCTGGCGCCCATCGATCAGGCTCGCGATGGCTGACGACTCCTGGAGCAGCTTCCACCAGGTTCTCTACATAGGCCAGGCAGGTGGATCAGGCCAACGTGGCAACACGCTCCGAAATAGGTACAAGGACTACAAGAAGCACCTTCGAGGCAACCCCGAAAACCTCTGGACCGAGGAGCCTCCAACCACCCGGGCCGGCCGACTCACGCACTACCTTGCCCTTCGCCCGCTGGAGTTCTGGTTCGCCACAGTTGAAGACCGCGCCAAGATCAAGAACCTAGAGGCCCGGCTGATCAACTTGTACAACCCGCCCCTCAACAACCAGAACCGGCCAAAGCTGCGTGGCCGGCTCAGCAGCATCCCCCAACCGGCCCTGCGCGATAGCTGACTTCAGCATCCCGACATCGAGGAAGACATGGCATCCAAGACCTTCGTCCCCGCCTTCAAGGCACAGGTTGGCAACTGGACCTACTACTCCTGCCTGATGAGCTACGCGCAGGTGGCGCGCGAGATCAACTTCGCGCATGAACTCGGGGGGAACCAGGACCTCGGCACCATGATCCAGCGAGGTGTCGGAACCCGCACTGCACAGATCACCGACTACCTGCTCAGCAACGAGAACCGTTTCCTCGGAGCCATCATCATCGCGGTCTGGGGCGGGGATCCCAACTACCTTGAAGTAACGATGGACACAGACGATGCGAACCAGGCAGTTCTTGCCGGCCTCGATCGCAACTTCGGCGTCCTCACCTTCGATGGAACGCAACAGTTCTTCGCCCTCGACGGTCAGCACCGGCTCAAGGCGATCAAGGATGCGATCAAGCGTGACCCCGACTTGGGCGGCGAAGACATCAACGTCATCGTCGTACCCCACTTCGACACCCCTGACGGCCGTCGACGCACCAGGCGGTTGTTCACCAACATCAACCGCAACGCCAAGAGCACCAACGCGCAGGAGAACATCGCGCTCGACGAGGACGACAGCTTCGCCATTCTTACCCGTCGCCTGCTCGATGATCACCCCTTCCTGAACCGGGACAAGGTCGTCCTCGTGTTCAGCAAGGTCGGCCAGGATGGCGAACTGGTCCTCGCCCAGCGCTCGATCACCGCTACCAGCCCCGCCTGGAGCACGATCGGTGTGCTCTATGACATCGTCAAGGAAATCGGCTTCGACCTCCCGTGCACCGTGGAGCAGTCGACGCAACGGGCCACGGACGATCTCCTCGACCAGAGCTACGATCTCCTCGCGACACGTATCCAGAATCTTCTTGACGCCTGTGGGAACCTGCGCCAGCGCTACCTCACCGCCCAGGCCCCCAAGGATGTGCGCGCACCGAAGGGCCGCGATGGCGCAGGGCACCCGTTCATGCGGCCGGCGGTACAAGTACAGGTCGCTCGGGCCGTACGGCACATCCTGGAACAGGAAACGCTGGAGTGGGAAGAGCTGATGAAGCGCCTCTCAGCCCTCGACTGGAAGATGTCAGCAGCGCCCTTCTCGTCCATGTGGATCGAGACTCCTGAGGGGAAGCAGCAGGGCAAGATGGCCAGCGGCAAGGACCACACCCAACTGCTCTACGACCTGCTTCTCGTCCACCTCGCCCCGCGTACAAAGGTACAGATCAGCAGGGCACTTCGTTCCTACTCCGACCTCATGAAGACCAAGTACCCGGTCCCGGTGGAGTCGTTGACTGCCCTTCTTCCGATCGACGCTGACTGAACAAACCAGCGCCTCAAGTGGACTCCACTGAACGGTCGCACTAGGTCCTGCCGCTATGCCAGGGCATCCGCTGCTCCGGCGTGGGATGCAGTTACACGCCAGCACCGGCGCCCCGAGCGAGGCTCCGAGAGATGCGTTGGACGAGTGACGCGGGTTGCAGATTGCGCTCGATCCTGAGCAGGTAGCCGACCTGGAAGTTGCGCAGCTGCGCATCGCGGGCTTCTGCGGTTGCCTGGCGTCCGCCCGCCCGGAATACTGCCCGCCCCCAAAGCGATTGTTCGATAGAAGGTGCTGGGGTGAACGGGAGAGACCGGTGAATGATCTGAAACTGTTCCGCGTCGTGGACGGCCGGTCAGTCGAGATCGCCGGATCGGCGGTGGCTCTGGAGCGCCATCTGCAGACGCTGATCGAGGCGAACATGGAGGCCATGCTCGGGATCCAGTTCCTGGCCTCGGAGTACGCCACCGGCCCTCGTCACCACGGGAGGATCGATTCACTCGGCCTGGACGAGAACGGCAACCCGGTCATCGTGGAGTACAAGCGTTCGAACGGGAAGGCTGTGATCACGCAGGCTCTTTCGTATCTGTCGTGGCTGCGGGATCACCGGCACGAGTTCGAGAGCCTGGTCAAGGAGCGACTGGGCGGCGAGGCGGCCGATTTGGTGGACTGGAGCAGTCCCCGCCTGGTGTGTATCGCCGGCGACTTCACGTCGCACGACGCGCACGCGCTGGGGGAGATCGGCCGCCGGATCGATCTCGTGAGCTACCGGGACTTCGGTGGGGGCCTCCTGGCTCTGCAGCTGGTCGCCTCCGTGACCGGCTCCACGACATCGTCCCGGACCCCAAGCACACCCGGGAGCACAGGTGCGCCCTCGGCGGGTCCTGGGGGTGGTGGTTCAACGGTCAAGCCGGTCCGGCAGTTCTACGACGAGTCGCCTCAGTCACTGCGCGATCTGTACGCCGACCTCGACGCCATGCTGATCTCCCATGCCGATGTGCAGAAGGAGTTCCAGCTGCATTACGTCGCCTACCGGCGCATCAAGAACGTCGCCACCGCCCGCTTCCAGCCGCGCAGTCACACCCTCGTGGTCCGGCTTGCGGTCGACCCGGACACGGTCGAGCTGGTCGAGGGCTTCACCCGTGACGTACGCAAGATCGGCTGCCTGGGGACGGGCCCTCTGGAGCTGCGGATCCGGTCCCAGGAGGACCTGGCGAGAGCCGGTGATCTCGTCCGGCGAAGCGTCGAAGACCGCTGACGAGCGTTCGGGGGTGGGTGTGCATCGGTATTCCGACAACACACCCGCCCCCGTTTTGCGTGTCGTCAAGGTTGGTCGTCTGGCATGGTCCGGTCTCATTCTTCGGGTCCTGCCAACTCGAAGTCGTCCTGGGTCAGGGCACGCTGGAGTCGCTCTTCGGCGACGCCGGCGTAGTGCGAGGACAGCTCGACTCCCACAAACTGCCGGCCCTCGCGCAGGGCGGCGACGCCTGTCGAGCCGCTGCCCGTGAACGGGTCGAGGACGGTGCCGCCTTCGGGGCAGATCTGCACGAGCTGCTGCATGATCTCGACCGGCTTCTGGGTGATGTGGACGCGATCCTTGCGCGGCTGGGAAGCGATGAAGTGGCCGGGCAGGTAGAGGTCCCGGTCCTTTTTGAGGCTGCCCTTGACGCCCCAGGTGATGAACTCGGCCGACTGTTTGAACCCGCCCTTGCGGGGCCGGCTGGCGGGCTTGATCCAGGGGATCGTGCCACTCCATGTCCACCCCGCCATCTGCAGGGCGTCGCTGGTAGTCGGCTCCTGGCGCCAGTCGGAGAACACCATGGCGACGGAGTGCTCGGTCGCGGCCCGGTACGCCTCGGTGAGCAGCGCGGTCAGCCAGCTTCGATAGCTCCGCTGATCGCGGTTCTCTCCGGGAAAGTTCTGCAGGTCGTGCGCCGATCCGCTGGTGACGTACTTGGCTCGGGCGGTGCGGCCGGTGCGGTCCGAGCTGGTGCGTCCGCCGGAGTTGTACGGGGGGTCGGTGATGACGGCGTTGACGCTCTCGTCCGGGAGGGTCTTCAGCACGGTGAGGGCGTCGCCTCGGTGCAGCGTGTAACTCATGTGCGGGGCCTCTTTCAGGGCACGGCGGGACTGGGCCCGTTCCGGACGGCGGTCAACAGCGGCCGTTCGGAGTGGGGTTGCGCCGGAGGTTAGCCGCGATTTCCGGCCGCACCTAACGAGCCCGTGCCGTGCTCCGGGCCCGGGTTCGGCAGTCGTTTGGTGCGGCCGGAATCCCGGTCTACTGTCTCGCCATGTCACCGAGGCGGAGCCCGGCTCCACCCCCGCTGACCTGTGCTGATCCGTGTTGCCGCGTCCAAAAACGCGGTCCGGCGGGCACGTTGCCCCCCGTTCTCGAAGCCGTGAGGAGACCCGGTGCACCGCCTGAGATTACGAGCGCGGCCGGCTGCCGCGCATGACCTGAGACCGGCGTCCGGGAGCTACCAACTCCCCTGACACTGGCCCGCCCTGAGAGGCGGATTCACATCGGCGCGGTGCCGACGGCTTTGCACGAGAAGTCGGCACCGCGCCTCCTACGAACCGCGAGGAGCCGCTGCGATGCAGCACGCCCTGATACGCCCACGCCCTGACCCAACCCCGTTGCCCGGCCGGGCTGTCCGCATCGGCGAACGGCGGCGGCGATGAAGAAGAAGAGCACCGGAGCCGTCGTCGGTCTCTTCGCCTCCGGTCCGCTGCTGCTGGCCGTTCCGATCCTCGGTATCGCGGCCGGGAGTGCCTCGGCTTCCTGCTCGACCGGCGGTACACAGGCTGTGGATACCTCAGCCGTTGCCGCTCAGGTGAAGGCGATCCTAGATGGCGGCGGCAAGGGCACGGTCTCCATGCCGGGCCTGGACGGCCCGGCCGAGCAGATCCCCAACGCCAAGACCATCCAGGCCACCGGCGTCGCGATGAACATCCCGGCCCGGGGCCAGATCGTGGCCCTGGCGACAGCCCTGCAGGAGAGCGGCCTGCGGAACCTGACCTACGGCGACCGCGATTCACTGGGCTTGTTCCAGCAGCGGCCATCGCAGGGCTGGGGCACCGCGAACGAGATCCTCGACCCGGTGCACTCCTCGACCAAGTTCTACGAGGCGCTGAAGAAGGTCTCGGGCTGGCAGTCCCTGTCCGTCACCCAGGCCGCCCAGACGGTGCAGAAGTCCGGCTTCCCCGAGGCTTACGCGAAGTGGGAGCCCCTGGCCACCGCCCTGCAGCAGGCGATCGAGCCGCTGCTGTCGAAGGCCAGCGGCACGTCGCCGAGCCCCTCGCCATCCAGCTCGGACAGCACGGCCAGTTCTCCACCGAGTACCGCGGACGGCTGTACGACCGGCGGGGACGGAACCAACTTCGGAACCATCCCACCCGGCGCCGTGCCGGCCGGATACAAGATCCCGGCAGGCGCTCCGCCAAAGGTCCAGACGGCAATCCGCTGGGCGCTCGGCCAACTCGACACCCCGTACCAGTGGGGCGGGAGCTGCACCGACTCCCACGGGCCCGACCCCATGGGCCGCTGCGACTGCTCCTCGCTGATGCAGCAGGCGTACAAGGCAGCCGGGGTCACCCTCACGCGGACGACGTACACGCAGGTCAAGGAGGGCAAGGCGGTATCGGCCGACGCTCTCCAGCCGGGCGACCTCGTCTTCACCGAAGGAACGTCCCACGTCCCCGAACACGTCGGCATGTTCATCGGCCAGGGTCTGATCATCAACGCCCCGCATACCGGTGACGTGGTCCGCATCGCGACCCTCGCGTCCTGGAAATCTCAGATTCTCGCGGCCCGCCGAGTCGTCTGACCGGCGCTGAAGGTTCCGGTTCAACCTGTCACTGTCCGGCCATTCTGTCGTCGGCTTGTCACCCGCTGAGGCAAACCCGCAGGTCGGCTGTCCGAGAGATCTGTCAGCAGGGCCCGAACGGGCCGTCTCGGCTGAAGAATCCGACAAGTTGATTGGACGAATCCGCCGACAAGCTGCCTGGACAGCCAGGCAAAGCCGCAGGTCAGCGAATCGCCAGACGACAAGTCAAATCGGAACCTACAGGCGCTTCCCCCTCCCCCTCCTTCTCGCACCGCCGCTTCGCTCCCACGGGCTTTGGCGTGCACTAAATCGAACTGGAGTTCGCCATGCATCTCGCCGACAAGGTCGTCCAGCTCGCCTACGACCCCGGGATCAAGCCCAACGAGGGCGGATTGCCGGGCCTCTCCGTCCTCAAGCAGGTGATGGGCTCCATCAACCTCTTCGGCATCATCGCCGTGGTCGGCGCGCTCGCCGTCAGCGCGGGCGTGTGGGCCTGGGGCCACCACTCCGGCGGCCACCAGGCCGAGGCCAACGGCAAGAAGGGTGTGCTGGTCAGCGCTGGCGCGGCCCTCCTGTTGGGTGCCGCAAACGGTGTGGTCGCGTTCTTCAGCACGCTGGGGACGCAGGTCCACTGATGCCTTCCCACTCCTCGAACCCCGGCGGCGCATCTCGCGTGCGCCGCCGGGCGCTGCTCGGCACTGCCGTCCTGGTGGTGCTCGTCGCCCTCGCCGGCCTGGCTGCCTACCTCACCCGCGATGGCAGGACGTCGCCCAAAGCCCCTGTGCCGCAAGCGAGTTCGTCTTCTCCTTTTTCCTCGGCCGCTTCGACGTCCGGGTCGCCCTCGCCGAGGTCACGCCCTCACTCCCTCCCGATCCCACCGGACACCCACGATCCGATCGAGTTCGGGAAGGCAGCCGCCGCAGCGGTGTGGTCCTACGACACCCGCGCGTACTCCCAGGCAGAGCTGCTGACCGCCCTGCACCGGTGGCTGACCACCGAGACCAAGTACGCCGACCCCGCCTCAGTCGACGTGGTCGTTCCCTCGCCTGCGCTGTGGAAGGAAATGGCCACGAACGGCCAGTTCGCCACCGCCAAGGTCAACGAGGGTCACTTCCCGGACTCGTTCACCCAGGCCCTTCAGGCGAATCCCGGAACGATCACGCAGGCGTACGTCTACGCCGTGACCGTCTCCGGTAAGCAGTCGATCGCCTGGAACGGCTCGCCTGCCGGTGGTGCGGAGAACCGCGTAACCACCCTCGCGGTCCAGTGCCGCCCCTCCCACCCCTGTGCCCTGGCCGGCGTCATGCCGTCCGTCGCGCCCTGACCCCCAACCCAGAAAGGAGGTATCGCCATGGGAGTCTGCGACTTTCCGCTGATGGACAAGGTGTGCGGTGCTGTTGACTTCGCCACCAACCCCGCCGGGGCCGTCACCGACGGCATCGGAGCATGGATCGCGAAGTCGTCCGGAGAACTGGCCGCCAGCGCGGCGGATCTCGCCGCTAAGGCCGTCAACGCGACGACCGCCATCGATCTCAACGCCAAGTGGTTCCGGGACAACTACGAACTGCTGCTACCGATCGGGCTCGCGCTGACCGTCGGCACGTTCTGCATCCAGTTGATGCTCGCGGCCTGGCGCCGAGACGGACGCGCCCTGGCTCAAGCCGCCATCGGCACCATGACCGGCGTCCTCTTCAGCTTCTGCGCCATCGCCTTCACCTCCGTCGCCATCACCGTGGTCGACGCACTGTCCGACGGCCTGTTCCAAGCAGCCAACAGCTCAGTTGACGACGCGATCCGCCGTGTGGTGAAGGTCAACCTACTGGGGGCGATGTACGGCCTCGGCTGGGGAGTCCCAGCTCTGGTCGCCCTAGGATGCGCGATCGGCGCGTTCATGTACTGGGGGGTCATGGTCGCTCGCAAGGTCGGCGTCCTGGTCCTGGTCGCCCTCGCTGTCTTCGCCGGAGCCGGCGGAGGCTGGGAAGTGGCCAAACGGTGGCGGGGCGGCTGGATCGAAGCCACCGCCACGCTGGTCGTCTCGAAACTCCTGATGACCGTGGTCTTCCTCATCGGCGTCTCGGCGATGGGCAAGTCGGATGCCAGCGACGGCATGGCTGCGCTGTCCGACGCGATGGCAGGCATCGTCGTCATGGTCCTGGTGCTGCTCTGCCCCTACGCCACCTATAAGTTCGTCCACTGGGCCAGCGACGGTGGGGGTCACGACGACCTGCACCGCACCAGCGTTGCCGGCATGGCGGTCGCCGCAGGGGCGGCGAAGACCGCAGGCAGTCTGGCGATGCGGGCCAGCACCGGAACCCCCGCTCCGCAGGGTCCGAGCCAGGTCCCCGGCACGGGCGCCGATGGTGTCGCCTCCGGCATCAACCCCTCCGGCGGCAACCTCAGCAAGGAGGGCATCGACGCCGGACCGCCCAAGCCGCGGACCAGCTTCCGGTACGGCGAAGACCCGAACGCCTCCGGCGACAAGGGCCGCGCCCTGATCCAGCGACCCGGCGTCCCGCCGCTCATCACCCGACCCAGCGGGGGCGAAACGGAAGGTTCCGAAGCGGGCGCCCCGGGTGCCGCCAGCGGCTCTGGTCAGTTCGCTGGCGCGTCGGCTGCGGGCGGCAGCATGATCCGCGCCGGTGCCGCGCCGCCTGCCGGCCCTGCACCCGGGGGCACGAGCAGCCCTGCCGCACCGCCGCCGCCTTCCACCGGTCCGTCGGCAACCGGTTCCCCGACGCCGACAAGCTGGGCGTACCCCAGCCAGCCGCCTTCGGGATCCTGACCAACCACAGCCGAGGGGCGGGCTGCCTCCCGCAGCCCGCCCCCGTACCCCGCGCCGCCGATCAACAGAAACGGATCCCTGCCATGACCTCCAGAAGAGCGCCGCGCGCCTCGCACTCCGCCCGCTCCCACCGTCTGGAACCACATGTCTGACAAGCCGCAGGCCGAAGCCACCCCAACCACCGTGAAGTTTCCCCACCGCAGCAGGCGCGGCATCCTGCTCGGCCTGACCGCCCCGCAACTGATCGTCGTCAGTCTCACCGGCCTCCTCCTGTTCGCCGTGATCCTCACCCGCGGCGTGGGCAGCGCTCTCGAACTCATCCCCCTCTGGTCCGCCATCGCCCTCCTCGTCTTCGTCCGCTACCGAGGCCGCGCCCTGGCTGACTGGGCTCCGATCGTTGCCCGGTACGTCCTGCGTCGGATGCGGGGCCAGTTGATCTGGCTCACCCGGCCCTCCTGCCGCCCGATCCGCGAAGGGCTGCTCCACCTGCCCGGCACAGCGGCGAGCCTGCGCGTGGTCACCGCCCCCGATCGCCGATACGGTGCGATCCACAACCCCCACACCCGCACGCTGACCGCCGTCGTCAAGGTCTCCTCTCGCGCCTACGCGCTGCTCGACCCGGGCACCCAGAACGCCAACGTCAACGGCTGGGGACGCGCGCTGGCCGCGCTCGCCCGGACCGGGCAGGTCGCCCGGATCCAGGTGATCGAGCGCACCGTCCCGGACTCCGGCGACGCGCTGCGCCGGTACTGGGAGGAGCACGGCCAGCCCAATGCCCCCGTGGCTGGCGCGATCTACAGCGAGCTGATCCAGAGTGCTGGCCCGGCGGCGGCGCCGCACGAGGCGTACGTCGCGGTATCGCTCGATGCCAAGGCCGCCCGGCGGCTGATCAACCAGGCCGGAGGCGGCCTCACCGGCTCCTTCAGTGTCCTAGCGCAACTGGCCTCGACCTTCGACCAATCCGCGCGTACCGCCGGGCTCAATCCCACCGGCTGGCTCACCGCCCGCGAGATCGCGGCCGTCGTGCGAACGGCGTACGACCCCAAGGCTCTCGCTACGCTGGATCGTTGGTCTACCGCCGGTCGTCCCGAGGCTGAGTCCGCCGCTGCCGGCCCGGTCGTGGTCGTCGAGAAGGCGGACCACATCGCGACCGACTCGGCCGTCCACGCCACGTACTGGGTGGAGAACTGGCCGAGGACCGAGACGTCGGCGGGCTTTCTGCACCAGCTCCTGTTCACCGCCGGGGTCCGGCGCACGCTGTCACTGTCGTACGAGCCGAAGGGACTGGACGCCGCCCTGCGCGATGTCCAGCGCAAGAAGGCCAGCGTGATCGCCGACGCCGCCGAGCGAGCCCGACGGGGTCAGGTCGACTCCGAGGCGGACTCGATCGAGTACCAGGACATCAAGTCCCGGGAGCGCCAGCTCATCGCGGGCCACGCGGATGTCGCCCTGACCGGCCTGCTGACCGTTTCGGCCGACTCGGAGGAGGAACTCCGCTCCGCCTGCGCCGTCGTAGAGACCGCGGCCGTCGGCGCCCAGCTCGACCTCCGGCCGCTCACCTGGCAGCAGGCCGAAGCGTTCACCGTCGCCGCCATGCCGCTCGCCCTCGCCGCCTGATGCTGGCCTCTCCTCCCTCCGAAAGAGCACCCCCATGTCCCGCACCGCCAGCACGACCGCGCAGGACTTCGTGCCCTTCGCCACCGCCGCGCTCGACTTCCACCGCGCGCTCAACATTCCGGGCGGTCCTCTCGTCACCACCCGCGCCGAGCTGGACGCCCTGCACGACCACCTCGTCTCGCTACACGGCCTGCTCGACGCCCATACCTCTCGCACCGGACAGCTCGTGCCGGTCGAAGGCGACCAGCTCCGCGCCGCCCGCACTCGAATCTGGCAGGCCGCCGACCACATCCACGCCGCCTACCACGCGGCACCCCGGCCGGACTCCGGCGAAGTGCCCGAGCGCGAGGCGTGCCAGGCCGGCCTGCCGGAAGGGGCGGCAGATCTGACCATCTGCCAGCGCCACCAGCGAACCGCGCACCTGGTGCGCCGCCGCACTACCCCGGCCGACCTGTACGCGCCGTTCACTGGCCTCGTCCACCGCTGACCCGCCTTCCGTCTGGAGAAACGTTCATGCCTCGTACCCGCGCCAGCGCCTCCCACCTGTTCGTCCCCCGCAAGGCATCACGCGCCGAGCAGCGAGCCGCCCGTGCCGGTTTCGCCGAGGCCCGCCGCCAGGCGCGCCTTGCCGGAGCACCGCCGAAGCACCGCGCCGAGGAGAACCTCGACCCGGAACTACGGCCGACCTACCCACCGTCCGGACGCCCCGGCTCCTCCTCAGCTCGGGGCGGCAAGATCAGCCTGCCCGCCCACCGCATGACCACAGCCACCGTCAGCGGTGCCTATCCGTTTCTCGCGGAGGGCGGCCTGGGCGCCGAAGGGATCTTCATCGGAAGGGACGTGCACGCGGAGGCAGCGTTCTGCTACGACCCGTTCTCGCTGTACAGCAGCGGGCGGATCGAGGGCTTCACGAATCCGAACGCTGTCTTGGCCGGGATCATCGGCATGGGCAAGTCCGCGCTGGCCAAGTCGATAGCCACCCGGGCGATTGCCCATGGCTACCGGGTCTACGTTCCCTGCGATCCCAAGGGCGAGTGGACGGCCGTCGCACAGGCTCTCGGCGGCTACAGCATCACGCTGGGGCCGGGGCTCCCGGGCAGGCTGAACCCGCTGGATGCTCCGGCTCGGCCCGCCTCGGTGAGCGAGGGCGACTGGTCGACCGAGGTCCGAAAGCGCCGCCTCCTACTCCTGGCGGGCCTGGCTCGCACCGTGCTGAAGCGCGATCTCCTGCCGATGGAGCACACAGCTCTGGACCTCGCTCTCGACCTAGTCGTCGCGGAGGCCGACGCCAGCGGCACGGTGCCGCTGCTCGGCGAGATCGCGCACGCCCTCGGTTCGCCCGAGCGCCTCGACCGAGCTCTCGGCGACCAGGCCGGACACATGGGGCCCGCCGCGCAGGACCTCGCGCACGCCCTTCGCCGTCTTGTGCACGGGGACCTGAGCGGCATGTTCGACGCTCCGTCGACGGTGGCCTTCGACCCGACCACCCCGATGCTGTCCATCGACCTCTCCCGCCTCGGCGGCTCCGGTGACGACACCGCCTTGGTCTTGGCCATGACCTGCGCTTCGGCGTGGATGGAGAGCGCTCTCGCCGACCCGGACGGCGGCCAACGCTGGGTGATCTACGACGAGGCGTGGCGCGTGATGAGGCACGTCGGCCTGCTCGAACGCATGCAGTCCCAGTGGAAGCTCTCCCGCGGGCTCGGCATCGCCAACCTCATGGTCATCCACCGCCTCAGCGACCTGCTCAGCGCAGGCGATGCCGGCTCGCGAGGCCGGGTGCTAGCCGAGGGCCTGCTGGCCGACTGCTCCACCCGCATCATCTACCGCCAGGAACCCGACCAGGTCGCTGCTGCCGCTTCCCTGCTCGGCCTGACCGGCGTCGAGACCCAGGCCGTGTCCGCCCTGACCAAGGGCCGGGGCCTGTGGAAGGTCGCGGGCCGGAGCTTCATCACCCAGCACATCCTGCACCCGGCCGAGCGAGAGCTGTTCGACACCGACGCCCGCATGTCGGCCTAGCTCAACTAGCGGACCATGCAATGGAGTTGAACCATGCCGTCAACCGTACCGCGACCAGACCACCGAGTCCATGGGGGAGGTGCCGCCTCGGGCCTGAGCCCGCGCACCGCGGCACCGGCTCTCTAGCGACTGGATCGATCGCCTCGCCGCCGCCCGTCCCGAGGAGTTCGCCGAGCTGTTCCACGAGGCGCTCACGGACGACTTCGGCGCGGTGGCCCGGCTGCACCAGATGCTCGAAACCGCCTCGGAGTGGTGCCGCACCCACGGAGCCCGTGGCAGCGACTCCGAGTTGGACGCCCTGACCGGCCGCCTGACCGATCTCGGCGAGGATCTGTACCTCGTGAGGGAGGGCCTGGGTCACGAGTTCAGCTCCCGCTCGCACCGAGCGGCAGCAGCGGCTCGTGTCTCCCCGGTCGTGTCAGTCAGTGGGCCTTCCGTCGGCCAGCAGAACCAGGTTGCGGCTCCCATTCCACCTTCCGCCGTCCGCTCACTGCCGCGTTCGCGGTGAGCAGAGGCATACGAACAAGGATCCATCGTGCCCGAATCTCCCGCTCCCCATGAAGACCAGCCAGCGTCGGCCGCCGATCACCTGGCGTGGCGGCAGCATGTCCCGGCGCTGGCTTCTGCCGCCGCCGGCCATCAGGCAGGCGTCCGACGCCTGGAACGCAATCTCGGACTCCTTCTGCGACCACGACGGCTGGCCCATCGACGAGAAGGGCTATGCGGACGGCAAAGTGAAACGTGACGCCGAAGCGTGTAAGCACGTCGAGGTCTTCCTCGCCCACGGCCCCGAGGTACTGGCCGGTGTCCGCGCCGCCGCCAACGGCGCCGACTACGTCGAGGGGCCGATCAGCGAGGACCTCCGGCGGATACGCGGAATCGACACCACCCTGGAACGGGCAGGCCAGATCCATAACGAGTGGGACCAGGTCATGGCGCTTATGGACGCCTCAGTGGGCGTTTGATGTTGATTCGCGGTGGGTATTTCGAGCTGCTTTGCCGCATTCATCGCCAACGTGCACAGCCTGAAATGCCTGGAAACTTCACACTGATGGGGATCTTCTGTCCCATTAATAAGCCAGACGGAATCCAGCACCGAGAAGCGGATGAAACGGGTGTACAAGTCGACATCCGAAAGGTCGCGAAGACGCATGCAAGGTGTGAATCGGCCCGCAGATTGTTGACCGCAGGAGCGACTTAGCACCGCAATCTATCCCTGAACGCCCTCTCACAACCCGGTTCGCGAGCGATGTACGTGAGCCGGGCGGAGGAGATCCGCAACTCCGAAGGCTGGCACTACGCGGACGAGTTGTCCTTCCAAGGCCCGGCGCTCACTCGGGCTGGCGACTACTTGGCCAGCCGGGTGGACCCAGACCAACCTTCGCAGGCCGAACGTGCCCATGTGGCCCTCGCCCGGTCCACATCAGGCAACCGCGGGGCCCCACCCGCTCCGCCTCCTGCACCGCCCGCATCGAATCCGGCGGCCCCGCGTCGTTCCCGCTGACGGCTCTAGCACCGAATCTCGGCGGTACCAAACCGGCCAATCGCCGGATCCTCATGGAACGCCGCCACCCCCATCGCCCCAGCGCTTGCGGCTCGTGTCGTCGGCTGCTGAGGCACCCCGCCATGGAGAAGCCCCATGCACCCCGACCAGTCCTTGGTCTCCCTCCGACGGGAGATCACAGCCGTCACCGCGCGCACCATCGCTCCTCTTCCTCTGCACTCCACTGCCAGCGCCCCGGAACGGGAGCACGGGTACGGACACCTCACCGCTCCCCTTCGGCAGCGTGACCTGGAGTGCACCGTCGAGTACGGCCAGCGACTACATCGTCCACGTCGCGCTCCCTGACGGCAGTTCGTTGATCATCTCGCCATCCCAGGAGCCGAAGCTGCTCGCCGCCGTCGACGCGCGTCTTGATCAGCTCGACGTGCCTCCACGGCCGGGCTCTGCCTCGCCGCGCGTGACTTCTGCTCTCGCGCTCTCGCCGACCGCTCAGCGCACGAGCCCAGCACCACTGCCAGCCGCTTCGGCCGTACGCCCCGCGCTGTCGCCCGCCCGTCCCCCGTCCGTACCCGGTCGCTGACCGCTTCCCGCCTCGGAGTGCGCCATGTCCCGCACCAGCAGAACCATCCCGGCCCTCGACCGCCTCAGCCCCCGAGCTTGCACCGGATGGATCAGTCATGCCCACCCACTACGACTCGCTTCCCGACATCGCAATCGGCCGCCACCCCGACTACGGCATCGTCGCTGCGAACCCGAAACAACTCGCCGCCAGCACATGGATGTTGAAGGGCTTCGAGTTTCACCCGGTCCCTGACCAGCCGACGCTGTACGCACTGGCCGACCAGCAGCGTGACGGACAGGGCCGCGCCACCCGGGCCGTCGCACTGCTACGCAAGGCCGGCTACCAGGTCGACGTGGATGCCGCGTTCGACCCCTCGCTGGCCTCCGGTGGAACTCCCGCCCGTGACCGGCCCCCGCGCATAGATCCCGACGTCGCGTTCGCCGAGCATCCGCGGCTCGGCATCGTCGCGGCCACCAGCGACCACTCCTCCGCGCTCGGCAGCCGACTGATCCTGGAGGAACACGGCTGGCGGCTGAACCCGAACCTGGATATCTACACGCTGCCCATCACCGCCAACCGCACCGAGGCCCTGGAGAAGGTCGCCAGCGCCACGGTGTCGATGCACCGATCCGATCTCCAGGTCGCGGTGCAGCCCCGTCTCGCCCAGGACGTAGCAACGCGCCGCCCTCCTGCACCCGCGCCAGCCGCGCGCCACGACCGCAGTCAGGGCTTCACCACCCGCAAGTTCCCCGTTAGCGCCGCCGCGCTCGCCGCCAGCCCAGCCCGCGCCGGCCTCCCGGGCAAGGCGCCGGTCCCCGCTCCCGCCGTCTCCGCTCCGGCGGCCCGGCCGGTCGACCCGCGCATTGCGTTCTCCCGCAATCGTTGACCCAACTCCCGTAAGGAGCAGTTCCCATGGCCGTGAAGACCATCTGGCAGATCACCCACTCCTGCGGCCACCAGGCCGAACGCGACCTGTCCGACCGGGCAGCCGACCGTCGCGCGGGCTTCGCCGAATGGCTCGCCAAGCAGGAGTGCACCGACTGTTGGCGGGCCGCCAAGGAAGGCGACGAGCAGGACAAGGCCGCCTGGCTGGAGGCCAAGCGGGCCGAAGAGCAGGCCAAATCCGAAGCCTGGTCGAAGCAGTACCGGATGCCTCCTCTGGAGGGGACCGAGCGAGCGGTCGCCTGGGGTGTCCGCTGTCGCCACCAGCTCCTGGCCGCTGCCTACACCGCCCTGGTCCTCGAAGGCGAGACCAGCGAGACGGAGTGGGAGGAGATCGAAGAGGCCGCTCGCACCATCACCCGTGCCGGGTGGTGGATCGACCAGCGCTCCTCCGAGCCCGACGACCTCGCCGAACTGCTCCAGGCAGCCACCGAGGCCGACCAGCCGACCGAGAACCCCCACTTCTGACCGCCCGGTGCCCCGCCTCAGCGGGGCACCGGCTCCCCTGTCAAGGACCTGGATACCCCATGCCCGAGTACCCCCTGCGCTTCGATGTGCGGCGCACCGAGAGCACCACGGACCTCCTCGGCCGCCTCCACCGCAGCGAGCCAGGCTTCGCCCCTTACCTGCTCACCGCCTGGTCCCCGGAGCTGACCGCCCAGGAGACCGTCGTCCAGCCGCACCTGGCACTGCTGCTCGATGAACCGGTCGCGCTGCGGAAACCGCGGGCCGGTCACACCGCGTCCCGGCGGCTCACCTGGCACTGCGCCATTCGCAACACCACCGACGTGGAACTCGACGACGACTGGTTCGAGCTGACGCGCGAGGTTCTCGACGCCTCAGGTATAGAGCCGGACGCCGATCCGGCGGCCTGCCGGTGGGCGGCCATGCGCAACCAGGCCAGCGGGCTCGACATCGTCGCGACCGTCATCCGCCAGGACGGCCGCTGGGCCCGGTTGCACAACGACGCCTACTTCGCCCGCGCCGCCTGCGCTTCCTCGATGACCAGCAGAAGAGCGCCGCGCGCCCCGCCCCCATCACTCGCCTGCGCTCACTTCCAGGACCCACCATGCCCGCACCGCGTACCAGCGCACCCTCGACCACCACCGGATCGGACGCGCTCCTCTACCTCCTCTTCGGCATACTCGGCATCGCGCTCGCCTTCGGTTCGCTGGCCTGGCTGAGCGGCAACCTCACCAACTCCCTCTTCGGGGAGGGGCCGTGGTCTCCGTTCAGGGCCGCTGACGCGCTGCTTCATCCCGAGGTGCTGTGGCCGCACCTGAGTACCACCGCCCTGCTGGTCGGCGTGCGGATCATCCCCGGTCTGCTGTCCGTCTGCCTCACCTTCCTCGGCCTGGTGCTGTGGATGCGGCTGCGCGGCGGCGCGAAGAACGGCCTCGCCCGGAAGGCCGACCTCGCTCCGCTGCTGGACAAGGAGATCACCGCCAAGGCCAAGGATCTGCGGCCGTCCCTGAGCGGCCGGGAGTGTAAAAGAGGTCGCCCCTGCTGACCGCGGCATCCTTCTCGGCACCCTCTCTCCGGGGCGGGCGAATGTCCGCGCGTCCTGGGAGGACGTGATCGTCGCGATCATGGCTCCGCGAAGCGGGAAGACCTCCGGACTCGCGATCCCCGCGATTCTCGCGGCGCCCGGCCCGGTCCTGCTCACCAGTAACAAGGCCGCGAACGACGCCTTCACCGCGACGGTGGACGCTCGGGCCGAGGTCGGCACGATCTGGACTCTCGACCCCCAGCAGATCGCCCACCACCCGCGCGAGATGTGGTGGGACATCTTGGCCGACGCCCGCGACCTGGCCGGGGCGAAACGTTTGGCCGGGCACTTTGTCGCCGCCAGCGTGGACGAGTCGAACGGCTCCGACTTCTGGTCCACCGCCGCGAGTAACACGCTCGGCGGGCTGTTCCTCGCTGCCGCCAGCCACCGGCGCCCGATCACCGATGTCCTGGCCTGGCTCGCCTCCCCCGCCGACCGGACCCCGGTCGACCTGCTCACCGATGCCGGCCACGACGCGGTGGCCGCTCAGCTTCAGGGCACTGTCTCCGGCGCGACCGAGACCCGCGACGGCATCTATGAGACCGCGCGGCAGTACGCGAGCTGTCTGCTCGACCCGGACGTTGCAGCCTGGGTCACGCCTGCCAAGGATCTCCCCGAGTTCAAGCCCTTCGATTTCGCCACGTCCCGCGACACCCTGTACCTGCTGAGCAAGGACGGCGGCGGCAGCGCGAGCGCGATCATCGCCGCAGCGGCCGACGCCGTGATGCGCGCGGCCGTGGTCGTCGCCGAGCGCTCCGGCGGACGGCTCGACCCTCCCGCCCTGTGCGTCCTCGACGAAGCCGCGAACGTCTGCAAAATCTCGGATCTCCCTGACCTGTACAGCCACTTGGGCAGCCGAGGCGTCATCCCGATGACGATCCTGCAGTCCTACCGGCAGGGCCAGCGGTGCTGGGGCGAGACCGGCATGGACGCGCTCTGGTCCGCGGCCACCGTCAAGATCATCGGAAGTGGCATCGACGACGCGGACTTCGCCGACCGGCTCAGCAGGCAGGTCGGCGACCACGACGTGCAGACCACCTCGGTGTCGACCAGCGACGGCGGCAAGTCCACCTCGGTGAGCATGCGCACCGAGCGGATCCTGCCGCCCGATGCGATCCGTGCCCTGCCCAAGGGCAAGGCACTGCTCCTGGCCACAGGCATCCGGGTCGCCATGCTCGATCTCCGGCCTTGGTACAAGGAGCCGTCCGCCAAGGTGGTCGGCCCAGCTTCGGCCCGTGCGACGAAGGCGATCACCGAGCGGGCCATCGCGAAGACCCACGGCCGTGACGACTTCGGGTTGTCGGCATGAGCGCGCCCAAGCCGCGTCCCGGGCGGTTCGTACGCTCGCCGGTCGTTCTGCGCGACGGGCAGTGGTGGTTGGTCAGCGGGGCCGGCTCGATACTCGCCTCCGATCCCACGTTCACCAGCACGCTGGACTGCTTCGCCCAGGCGATGGCCGCTGCCGACCAGGCGGTCGACGACCTCCACGCCCGGGATAGCGAACCTCCCGCTTCTGATGCAGGGGGGCAGCGATGAACCCGCTGCTCGGTGCGGAGCAGGCGGTGCTCGGTTCCGTGCTGCTCGACCCGGGTCAGCTCTCGCACCTTGACTGGCTCGCGCCGGATCACTTCTACCGGCCGGTCCACCAGGCGCTGTTCGCCGCGTTGCGCAAGCTCCGGGACGACAGCCACCCCGCGTTGGCCGAACAGTCCGTACCGCTGTCATGGGTGACCGATGCGGTCGACGAGGCCAGCACCCACGTACGGGGGCTGACCGCGGTGTACGCCCACACCCTGATCTCGGCCTGCCCGCGTCCCGCGCACGCTCCGGTGTACGGCCGCATGGTGCTGGAGGGCGCGATCCATCGCAGCATCACGGAACACGCCATCCGCCTTCACCAGGCGGCTCGCGCCGACTCCCTGCAGGGCGAAGTCGAGGGAGCCCTGCATTACGCGGACGTCCTTACCGGCGTGCTCAGCGATCTCGCACAGCGGTGGGGTACCGAACCGCGCCCGGTCGCGCCTGCTACTCCGCCGGCCACCGTCCCGGCCGTGCCACCGCCGGTTCGGGCCGACCAGGTCGCCGAGGACGAGCGGTTCCTTCTAGCCGTCCTCGCTGAGCAGCCGAAGGCCATGGACGAGGTAGTCGGCTGGCTGCGGCCTGGCGACTTCGCCGACCCCGCCCACGGGCAGCTCTACCGCTGCCTCGGCGCGCTGCACCACCGGGGTGAACCCATCGATCGGGTCACCTTGCTCTGGGAGGCCCAGCGGCGCGGGCTTCTGGCCGACGGAACGCTGTCCGGCGATCAGCTCGCCGCTATCTGCGACGGCGTGGGCCCAGGCAGCGCCGAATGGCTCGGCGAGCTGGTGATGCGCTCGTCGGTCACCCGCACGGCGGCGACCTCTGCGCGTGCCATCCGGGCCTTGGCGGAGAACGAGGCTCTGGCCCCCGGGCGGCTCATCAATCACGCGTTGCACGCGCTCGGTCCACTCGATGAAGTGCGTGCCCGCTGGCAGGCGGCGAACGGCCGCTCCGCACCGACGCCGACGGCCCCGGCTCCTTCGCCGACCGGGCCGCCCCCTGCGCAGGTGCACGCGGCGCTCGCCCGCAGCACACCGCGCCCAGTCTCGCCACCCTCGGCCCGGCCTGGATCTGCCCCCAGCCCGGTCGCCGTGCGACCGCCCTCTCGCGGACACGGCTGAACCCTCCCCCTTCCCGTCGCTCGTCCTCTCCCTTGGGATTCACCGTGAACAACACCCCCGTCTCCGACGCCCTGGCCCTGCGGGCCACGGCCTCAGCCTTCGATGCCCAGCGCGGCAAGCTCCCGGTCCCCGGAAACCCCCACCGCTCGCCGAACAGCGTCGTCGTCGCCAGGCAGATCTCCGAACTCGGCACGCTGATACGCGGTTTGGGCGACGAAGTCCTCTTCCGTGTCGCCGACCAAGACCAGGAGGCCCACAGTGCGCGGGTCATCACCAGCTTCGCCGCCGCCGTAGGCCCTGCCGGCGAGGCGGCATCCGCTCTCGGGGCAGTGGCCCACCAGCTCTCGTTCCTGAACCAGACCGAGCACCTCCGCGACCAGCCCGATGCCCGGGACGCTCGGGAGGCTGCGGCGCGGGTGACGGATGACGCGCTCGGCATAGCGACCACGGCCCTACGCGAAGCAGCCGACTCTCTTCACGCCGCGTCGGCGACGGTTTCGCCTCCGTCCACGCGGCTGCAGGCAGCCCGCAGCCGGTCCACGACCGCAGCTCCTGCATTCGCTTCACCTTCGCCTACTGTCCCGGGAGCAGCAGCTCCTGCGGACCGGATCGCTCGGGGTCGGTGACATGCAGACCGCCATCGCGCGCCCTCCGCTGATCGGCTCGCTCTGCTCCGGGTACGGCGGGCTGGACCTCGGCGTCCAGTCCGCGCTCGGCGGCACGCTGGCCTGGCACGCGGAAGTCGATCCGAATGCCTCGCGCATCCTGGCCCGCCACTGGCCCGGCGTCCCGAACCTGGGCGACATCACGACCGTCGACTGGTCCACCGTTCCCCAGGTGTGCGTCCTGACGGCCGGTTTCCCCTGTCAAAGACGTCTCGGTCGCCGGCCGCCGGGCCGGACTCAACTCCCAGACCCGCTCCGGGCTCTGGCTGCACGTCGCCCGTGCGGTCGCAGCCCTCCGACCCTGCCTGGTTGTGATCGAGAATGTGCGCGGCCTCCTCACCTCACCCGCCGGTTCCCCTGGCGACGTGGAACCCTGCCCGTGGTGTCTGGGAGACGCCCCAGGTCAGCCTCCTCTGCGGGCACTCGGTGCCGTACTCGGATCCTTGGCCGACCTCCGGTACGACGCGAAGTGGCTCGTGCTTCGCGCCTCCGATATCGGAGCCCCGCACCGCCGCGAGCGCACTTTCCTCGTCGCCTGGCCCGCCGAACACGCTATTCAAGACGCCGACCAGCAACATCGCGAAGAACGGCGGCTCGCAACACCCCTCCAAGAGGAAGAGCGGAGGACACGGCCCGAACCTGGCCGACGAGGTGGAGTGGCTCCTGCCTACGCCGAAGGCATCGGACGGGATCAAGGGCTCGCCCAACCAGCGTCACGGCAATGGGGACATGACCCTGCCGAGCCCGGCGGCATCGCTGCTGCCCACACCGCGGGCCAGCGACACGGGCACGCCGGGACGCCGGCCGGGCAAGGGGTGGCACCCTCCCCTGTCGGCAGTGGTTCTGCCGCTCTGGACGGAATCGACTCCGGAAACCGAGAGCCCGACCGCCGATGGGGGGCGTACGCAGCCGCCATCACCCGATGGGAGATGCTCACCCGCCCCGCGCCTCCGCCCGCCGATGGGGCCGGACGGCTTCGTGCCGACTTCGTGGAGTGGATGCAGGGCCTGGAGCCCGGCTGGGTCACCGCCACTCCAGGGCTCGGACGACCAGCTCAGCTCACGGCGCTCGGCAATGGCGTTGTTCCCCAACAGGCCGCACGAGCAATGCAGTTGTTGGCGCCGCCTTTCCCGCGCTGCCCTCGCTGCGCGACGGCGTAGCGCCCCACTACCGGGCTTTCCCGGCCGGACCAAATCGCGGTTCCTCCGGATCCTCTTCCTCATGTCGCCGTCTCACAGATGGAGCACGCCCCCATGTCCGACACCAGCACGACCGCCCCCGACCCGGAGCCGTTCCGCGTCCCCGACGGGGACCTCGACGACCTCGCCAGCACGCTCGCCAAGACCATGGCCGAGGTCAGGCAGCACGGCGTCATCCTCGACCGCCTGGGCTCCGAGCCCGCTCCCGCCTCCGCCGCACTCCCGTCGTCTGACGGCGTTCCGGCCGCAGAGGCGACCAGCTCCGCGCAGGAGGATGGCCCCGCTTCGGTGTTCATCCTCGCCTTGGGCGGTGAGGCGTACGCCACCGAGATCGCCGCCCTCAGCGACTGGGTGAACTACCTCTTCCTCCCGGTGTACGGCCGAGAGATCAGCACGACCCGCCCATGGTGCGCGCAGTGGCACGAACACCCCGAAGCCGTTGCCCGGCTGCACGCACTCTGGCTCGCGTGGCAGCAGCTCACCGACACCGAGGCCGGCCTGTCCGGTCCTTCCACGTGGCACCGCGACCACCTGGACCAGGCGCTGGTCCATCTCCGTGCTCCCGACGGCCCCTTCGCCGCGTGCACGACGAGCCCCAACCGACCCAACCATCGCGTGCTGGCCACCCCTACGCCCGAGCAGTTGGAGCTGGCGGCATGAGCAACGAACTCGACTTCCGCCTGGACGACTTCGAGCCCGCCGACGCAGACTCGGAGTACGCGCAGCAGCGGTTCTGGGCTGGCGACCTGACCGTCCTTGCCGAGCACCACACCACCCCCAACGGCTCCCACAGCTTCGTCCTCGCCCACGACGGCTCGGTCACCTGGGGGGTACCTGGCGAGCCCCAGATTCGCGCGATCAAGGTCGCACGGGACCTCAACCAGAACACCTTCACGTTCGAGTCGACCTATCACTCCACCGTGTCCTTCGCTCAGAACTGGCTGACCGAGCGCGGTTGCCCGTCCGAGCGGATTTCCCAGGTTGGCGACGACTTCATGAAGCCCGCCGACGACCTCACCGCGCGGGTCGAACAGAAGCTCCGCACGTCGGGCGACCGGTACAAGGTCCTCGACAGCTACACCTCGGACTTCGACCCGTGCGAGACATGGACGTTGACCCGCGACTCCACTGCTGCTCAGGCGCCGATTCGTGTCTTCCTCGAAGAAGGGGACTTCGACGCACACACGTACACGATGCGCGAGGGTGCCTTCGCCGACGAGGACGCCGCCCGGCACTGGCTGGACGACCGCAGCACCGCGCTGCCGCAGCCGCCGGAATACCGCGGAGACGCCGCTGCCCTCCGGACCCGCGCTGCCCTCACCCGGTCGGCCGGTGCCTCCGCGATACCGAAGGCCGGCCTCGGCGCCCCCAGCGCGCCGTCGACAGGAACGGCACAGCGACCGAGCCCCGGGCGGTCGATGTGAGCCGCGCCCGCTTCGCCTTCTCCGCACACCCGGACGCCATCGCGGACCTGCGGGAGCTTCCCGACGAGATGCGTGACTTGGCTCTGCTGGAACTGCAGAACCTGGTTCACGGCAGCGACGACTGCCTACCGCTGAAGGGTCGCCTCGCGGGCTTCCACAAGGTCTACGTCGATCCGTCCGTCTCCTACCGGATGGTCATCCAGTTCCGCCCGGCTCCTCCGACCTCGTACCACAAGCGCGAGATCTATCTCGTCGCCGCCGGTAGCCGGAAGGACTACGCGGTCTACCGCACAGCGCACCTGCGCACCGGCCCCCACCAGGACACCGAGACAGCTTCTGCCTCCGAGGCGCGCGTGCAGGCCGCTCGATCCCGCTCTCCCCGCGCGGTCGACCAGCCGACTGCGGTCCCGGCAACTCCTCCCGCAGCAGTCCAACCCACTGCTGCCGCTCCTCGAAAGGCTCCCCAGCGATGACCGCCGGCCGCACCCCCCTGGCACGCGCCGAACTGGCTGACCTCCTCACCGAGGTTGCGCACAGCGTCTCCGGCATCCTCACTGCCGAGTATCCGACGGCCGCTAGCCGTTCCTACCTGCACCCCGTGCTCGGTGCATTGTCCGCCGGGCCCCAGGTCGTCTGCGAGCTGAACGACCGGCTCGAAGGCTTCGTGGCCGACGATCCGCTCCCCACGACGCCGGCCGGTCTCTTCACCCTGGCCTCCTACGCCTCGGCGCTGGGATGGCTCACCGAGTCCCTCGCCGAGCTGACCGCCTCGGTCGACCGGATCTGCACGCGCCTCGGCATCCCCACGGAGCCACCAGACCCGGCCCTCGCCGCACGGGTCAGTGTGGAGAAGAATAGCGAGTTCGACTTTGCCTTCAGCGCCCTGGAGTTGGCGGCGATCCGTACTGCGGCCGAGGCCGCCGGTCTCGCGCCGGTCGACTACGTCGAGGTGCTCTCCGAGTCCCTGCTCGCAGCCTCCCGTATCACCGACGCCTGCATGGAGATCTCCAGCGGCCTACTCGAAGACGCCGCGTACGTCCTCGGCGAGGTGACCGACCACGTCTGGATCGGCGACGGTCCCGAGAGCCTGCCCACTCTGGTCCGCTCCCTGCTCGCCCGGATGGAGGCGGCGGAATGAACCCTCATGACGCGACCGGCCGGGACGCTGACTGGGCCATCTCGGGTGATCGCCGCCTCGGGGCCCTCGAAGCCGTCGAGGCTGGCGGACTGCGATTCCACCAGAGCGCCGTCTACGGCTACATCTACCTCTCCGACGGACAGGGCCAGCGCCCCAACCCGGAGGTCTGGCCTGAAACCGTCCAGCGGCTGGTCACCGACGGGCTACTCGCCCAGGACACCAGCGAGGGGCTGTACCGGCCTGGACAGCTCCTCTCGCTCACACCGCAGGGCAAGGTGGCCCTCCGAGACGCCCGTACGGCCACGCCGCGCGTATCCGCAGCCCTCAGCCGCAGCGGCGCTGCAGCGATCTCCGGCACCAGCCCCGGCGTCGACCCATCCGCCGCACCTGCGACAAGCACGGCCACCAGGCCGTTCCGTTCCCGCTGATCTCCCTCGAAAGGACGCCCCCCATGTCCACCGCGATCTACACCCGCCGCCTGGTCGAGCACCGGTACGGCCGCCCGCTGGAGAAGCTGCAGCGCGGCAACGCCTCCGGCCGTTCCGACGACCCCGTCCTGCCCATCCTGCTGCGACGGCTCGACGGACTCGCCCAGACCGGCGTCGATGCCCGGTCAGCCCGCCGCAACCTCGACGCGGCCTGGCAGCGGCACCGCTCCGGCGAACACGCCCTCGACGATCTCGTGCTCCTGTACGCGACCGAAGTCGTCGACCTCGAACGCCAGGAACAGAGCGAGGCGGAAGCGGTCTGGGACCTGCTGGATGTCCGTTTCCTCCTGGACGCCGCCTCTGCTCGGCAGCCGTCGGCTGATCGAGCCGCCCCTTCTCCAGACGATCAGGACCTACTGGTCATCGCCCGCGAGGTCGCCGCCGGCCTGCATCGCCTCAACCGCGAGGCACTGCGCCGTGGCCTGCACGACCGCGGCGTCCACGTCAGCAACCGCCGCCTCGGCGCGGTGCTCCAGAGGCTTCGAGCCGAGAGCACCTCCCGCTGACCGCCCAGGCGCACCGCAAATCCACAAACCCCCTTCGCTCTTACGGAGTTCGCCCCATGTCCGCCTCCTCTCATTCCTCCGCCGCCTCGATCGGGTCGGTCGAGGCCCAACGTGTCGAGGACGCGCTTTCCCTGATAGCACCGAAGTGGACCACCTGGTCGGCGCAGACCCTGGCACAGCAGGGCAGCCCCATGCGTGTGCGTGACGTCGCGACCAGGCTCCCCTTCGTCAGCGAGCAGCTCGTCGGCAAGCGGCTGGCCCAGATGCACGCTGATGGACTGGTAACCCGAGCCGCCGACCGCCATGGCGCTCCGTATCAGCTCAGCGCCTTCGGCGAATCGCTGTCGCGGGTGCACCACGCCCTTTCTGACTGGTCCCAGGCCAACCTGTCGCTCGGCGGCCAGGTAGCCGGTGCCGAACGCATCGAGGACGCGGTGCGGCGGCTGCACCTACGGCATTCGACCGCCGTGATCCAGGTTCTCGACGCGGGCGGCCCCATGCGGATCGTCCACATCGCCGAGGAGGCCGGCCTGGACAACGGCTTCACCCGGCAGCGCCTCAACCGGCTTCAGGTCGACGGCTTGGTCGCCCGTACCGGGCCCCGCCACGGCGACCCGTACGTCCTGACCGACGCCGGGCGAGCGCTGGGCCCCGTCTACGCAGCCGTCGAGCGCTGGAGTGACCCCGTCGCCGCACGGAATCGCTCGGCACCGCCGACCCCTGTCGCGGCGGCCACCCGGACCCACACCGGCGTCCCGCTGGGGTCGGACAACATCCGAACTTCGGCGGCCCTGCGCCGGAGCGCCGCCGCGCCGAGCGCTCTGTTCAGCCACGCGCCGCAGCCGCATCCGCGGGTGCCCGCAGCCGTCACCGCCCGGTCGACCCCCTCTCGGGGCCGGTGATCCGAGTGACGCTGAGAGCCAGCCACGCCTCCCCGTTGCCACGGCGCCCGCGTGCAGTCGAGCAGCCCGTGCCGCTGCGCACGCGGGCGCGTTCACCTCCCTCACCCCGGAGCCTCGACCATGAACACCCGGCAGCCCTACACCCAGGATCCCTACCAAGAGGTACTGGTCAGCCCCATGTACCTGGCCGGTTCCAACGGGACCGGAGACGCTGGCTTCGCCCCCGTCGCTCACTGGCCCCATCACTACCTCGAAGAGGGCCCCTGCCAGCTTCTTGTAACCTCGCCCGATCAGAGGATCCGTATCGGCTGGTTCGGCGACGACTTCGAGCTGTGGAAGATCATCGCAGCCGAGGAGGCCGTCTCCGCACCCCGCTGGACGGCAACCTTCAACCATGTCACCCCGGCCGAGATCGTCGCCGGTCTCACCACCGCTCTCGCTCACGACTACGCCGAAGCCGATGCCTACGAGGGCAACGGGCGCTTCCTGGCGAGCCCTTCCTATCACTGGGCCGACGCCGTCCGGCCCCTGACCGATGCGGGCTGGACCCGCGACGGCGGAGCCGAGCCGGGCACCGTCGAGATCATCGCCCTGGACGGACAGGCAGGCGTCCTCATCGACAACCGTCGCTCCCGTCTGGACGACGAAGCCGTAACGCTCTGGGCGGGTCCACCGGGCTGGGGCACTCGCGCGGAAGCAGTCTTCTCCGCCCGTACTCCCTCGCATTTGATCGCCGCAACGGCAGCGGCCATGGCCGATCCAGCCCCGGCGGCACGTGAGCGGCACCAGATCCATCGCGAGGTGGAGCACCTGGTCTCGCTCACCTCCGTCGGCCCGACCGCCCCCCAGGTTCCTCGGGCTCCCACTCCCCTTGACGTACGCCGCACTGCCGTCACGCAGGCCGTCCACCGCGCCGCACGTTTCCCTCGGACAGCCACCGACCTGCGGGTCATGGCCGCCCGCAGCCGTACAGCGGCCTCAGCGCAGAACCGGTCGAGCAATCCCTGCGCCCGCTCTCGGGGCCAGGCCGTCGGCCACCCCGACACCCCCACGCCATAGCCGCTGACTATCGGCTCCGGTCCCTCTGGGACAGCACCTCTGCCGAAGCACCCATTCCGAATGCCGGGAGTTCCACCATGCCCGACGCCACGGCACTCGATCAGGCCACGGCCATGATCGAGAAAGCCTGGGGCCGCCCGATTGAAGCTCTGGAGTCCCTCGCGGTCCGCCGCCCGAGCGACGACCCGCTCCTGCGCTCAGCTATGCACATCCGCTCGGCCCTGGTCATCACCGACAACGCCGTGTCTGTGCACCAGGACCGTCAGCACGCCCTCACCCGGCCCAGCCACGTGCCGGCCTTCTACGACCTGGAACGGATCACCAGCTCAGCGGCGGACCTTCGCGTCGCCCAAGCGGAGAGCCGTACTTCCCTGCAGGCAATCAGCCACGTGATTGAAGCACGTGAAGCCGCCGGGACCGCGGACCGGGCCCCAGCAGTTCGGCTGGCCCAGGCCGCTGTCGCCCGCTCCGGGCACGCTCCACGCGCCCTGGGCCAGTCACCCGATCAGCACGCTCCTTCGGCCGCTGTCGGCCCGTCGGTGGCCGGGCTGGGGCCGCACCGCTGATCGGTCAGGCGAGGCCCTCGCGGTGGGCATCCCCAATGCGGGAGCCCACCGCGCGGGCCAGCTCCTCCACCGTCAACTCGACGCGACGCCCATCCGCGATCCGGTCCTCCACCACCGCGCCCTCGTCTCGCCGTCCGTCGGACTGCGCACCGACAGCCCACTGGCCGTCGGCGACCATCGCGATGTCGCCCACCGTCCACGGCCGCCCGGCGGCCCGGATCTTGAGCTCCAGCCCGGCTCCGTCCCAGTGTCTGCTCGGCTCCGCCATCCCCGCTCCCCCTTCGGTCCCGTGCGGCCCGTTGCCACAACCCAGTTAGGACAACCGCGTCCGCCCATCCATTCCCGGGGCCGCGCGCCCTCTGCTGACGGCCACCAGTTCGCCCACGGCAGACGCCGCTTCCCGGGAAAGGACTACGTACTTCGGCACACCGCATGTCAACGTACGGGTGTTGGGAAAAACCGCAGGTCAACGAAGGGACCGTCCAACCGTGAACGCCTCCGCCACCCTCCTGCCCGCTGTCGTCCGCCCCGCCACGGAAGACCGCTGCTGGCTCTCCTCCGACCACTGCGCGGGCCCAGTGCTCGACCTCCTCGACGCCCTCGGCTGGGCAGTCGTCGACACCCCGGAGGCCAACGTCCACGCGAGGAGCCCGGACGGCCGTGTCTACGTCGGCTGGCTCCCCGAGGACCCCGCCGCCTGGAAGCGCGGCATCGTCTGGCAGGTCCGGGTGCACCCCACCAATGCCGAGCCTTGGGTCCAGGAGTTCGGCCTCTACACGCCGTCCGAGGCCGTCGCCGGATTCATCACTGCCCTCGTTGCCCACCGCTGACCGCGCCTCCACGCCGCCTGCTCCGAACAGCACCATCCGACAGGAGGTTCCGACCGTGCGCATGCTCTTGGCCACCCGCCCCGGCTACCGCTGTAAGTGCGCCTACGCCCGACGCTGCACCTGCTTCTACCTACCCGGTCAGTACGGCCGCCGTGCCAAGACCGTGCGCCGCCGTGCAGCCCGTCGTGCCGAACGACGCCAGTGGCAGCGCGACTTCACTGAATGACCGCGCACACCTGATACCCACCGAACCCGGCCGACCGGTTTCCGGCCCCCTACACCACTAGAAATCCACCATGCCCTTCCGCGCCCCGCTGACCAACCACCACGCTGATGGCACCGGCCGCCCGGCGGACCACAAGCACACCAGCTCCGGTAAGCCGCTCCACCCCGACTGCCCCGGCCGCGCATACACGCGGGCCATCTACTCCTGCGGCGGCTGGGAGATGGAGGAGTACGGCAAGGGCTACGTCAACGAGTGCCGCAAGCGGCACCTCGCCAGCCACACCCAGTGACCGCAGGTCCTTCGCTACCTCCTTCGACTCGACGGTTCCTGATGCTCCACCACCAACTTCGCCCCGTCATCCCATCCCCCTTTCGGAGGTTTCCGTGCCCCACTACCTGACCGTCGGCCACCTGCTCCGCCAGCTCCAGGACCTCGACCCCAACCTGCCGATCCGCCTCGCCATCAACCCGGACTTCCCTTTCACCCACTACTTGGGGGCCGAGATCATCGTCCGAAACGGCAAGGCGTTCATCACCGACGACGGCCAAGAGGGCTACCTCCCGGTGGAGGTCAGCGACGCCCTCGCCTGGGCCTGACCAGTCCCACCGACCCACCCCGGAGGTTCCTATCTCGTCGCGATCCCGACCTTCGCACGTCCTTCCGCTGCACGGCCTCGCCATACGGCCCATGCCGAGCGGCGTACGCGGCGCGCTGGTCCAGCGCGTCTCCGCCCTGCCCAACGGGCCGCTCGACGTCACCTGGCTCGCCGCCGAAACTCAGACGCTCCCCCTGGGGCGCATTCGCCTTCACTGGGAGCCAGCCTCCCTCGCAGGCTGGGACGTCACAGCCCATCTGGGCCTGGCCACCACAGAGGTGCATCTCGCCTCCTGGCCCGCCGCCCCGGACGACTGGCCGCGCCTGGTCCGCCCAACCATCCACGAGGTGCTCGGCCTGTGCGCCGCCCTCGCGGTCGCGACCGCCGCCCTCGATCTCTCGAATCGCCTCGCCCAGGTCTGACCGAAACCGCAGAAGGCCGCCCCGTGTCGCTCAGGCAGGGGCGGCCTTGCCGCACGCCCAGCCGCGCGTTGCGTACGCTCACCACCGACGAACGAGGAGGACACGATGGCCGACGACCAGCAACTCTGGGGGTATCCGGAGGTCGCCGCTCACCTGGGCATCAGCGTCCGAGCTGCCCGTAGCCGCAAGAGCCGGGGCAGCCTGCCGAAGCCCGACGACACCAGCGTGCCGGACCGGCCGCGCTGGAAGCCCGCTACCTTCCAGGGCTGGCGGCCCGTCGGCCGAGGGTTCCGGAGCGACCTGCACGGCCCCTCTCAGCACGAGATCACTCCGTCCGGCTGACCTGTAGTCGTGCCCGCCCGTAGGCTGCGGCCATGACGTCCGACTCGCCGATGCCGTCTCCGCCGTTCCCTTCGTCTGACAACGCTGTGCTCCAGGTGGTCGTCGGCAACGCCATCGCATCAGTACGCGACGGCGAAGCCTCGGTGGAAGAGGCGATCCTGCACGTGACCGTCCACGGCTGGAACGAGGGTCATATCCAGGGCGAGGACGAGTGCCCCGGCTGCCACTTCCGGGGTGGGCTGCCGAAGAACGACAACCGCGGCTGACCACCATGCAAGACCGAGGAATGCCGCGACTGTGTCGGTAGTCACAGGGTGAGAGCGGCTGTAGTTCGCCACCAGGCAAAGGGCGGTGCCGAGCTGAAGCGCGAACGCGGGCCAAAGTTGCCCAATTGTCGGCTAAGTGCGCTCCTTTGAGTCGGACCGGTGAGGGAATTCTTTCTCCCACAGGCCAGTTACACGCGAACGCCCAGTTCAGAGGCATGATGGGCGGATCCTAGGGGCACTGAAAGTGCGTCTATCCACCGCCGTATCCACAGAGTTGAGGAGGTTTTCCACAGTTCTACTGGCAGTACAAACAACGCCTGTGGATAGTCACGTGGCTAAGTACGGCTTGCAGTGCCACCATTCCTCCAGACGTATGCGCCGCCGTTCCTGTTAGACGGTCGACCGTACAACCGCCGTCACGCAGGAGTGGAGGGCCAGAAGTGGTGGACCCGGCAGTAGAAGTTGCCCTGCCCGCACAAGACCGGCATCAGCCGATCGTACGTCGGCTGCACGCGTTCATTGATGAAGCCGGCGTCCGCTCGCACAAACCGAAGGCGAGTGACCACTTCATCCTCTCTGCGGTCATCATCGCTGACGAAGACCTGCCCAGCGCTCGCGAGTTCCTGGCGAACCTCCGCCACGATTTCGGTCGCCGCCCTGGAGATACTCTCCACTGGCAGAAGCTCAAACACGAGGAACGTGTGCACGCAGCACGGCTTCTCGGCGAGCAAGAGTGGGTAACCATCTCCACCGTCGTGGTGGCGAAGCGCCTTCTACCTGATGAGACCCGGATCCTCGACGAGGATGAGGCATATCTCCTCACCGTGCGGTACCTGCTTGAGCGGCTCTCTTGGCTCGCCCGGGACACCGACGCAAACCTCTGCTACACCCTTGCGCACATCGTTCGGATGGAAGTAGCGAAGCTCCGCACCTTTGAAGCACTGCTCCGCAAGGAAGGCCCGGAAACCTGCCGCATTGAATGGGCGGCTCTCGACCCCCGCGGTGGCCGGATCGACCAGCCTAAACGCAACGAGATGCTCCAACTCGCTGATATCGCTGCGTCCGCCACCTACAAGGCATTCGACAACGACAAGTTCGGCAACACCGAGCGCCGCTACCTTGAGCACCTCCATCCCCGGCTCTACCGCCGTGGCAGTTCTCCTTTGACCTCATACGGGCTCAAGATGCACCCGTGGAACGAAACCACAAAGGTCGCTTACCAGTGGGTAAGCGACCTTGGGCTGCACGTCAGCCGGCTGTAGCCGCGTGACGCGGGTGCCGCCGAATTCGGTGGCAGACGACTGTCCGTGCGTGGTTCCCACTGTAGGACCAGGCACTGACAAGTCAATCGTGCTCAAGGACGAGTACACCCACCTGCGTCACTGTCGGCATCGTCCCTGGGCCAGACGGTCGCCCAGTTGATCACCGCTACAGGTAGGTGCCAGCGAAAGCACCGTCGAAGCCGAGAGCCGCGAGCCCCTGCTCGATGCTGGGGTAGGTAGTCCCGTCCTGAGTGGCGATCAGGGCGTCGAAGTCGGCGCGGCTGATCTCGGGTTCGAGCCACTGGTCGCTGCACCGGCAGACGATCCAGACGTTGCGGCCGTGGTTGATGAGCAGCCAGTCGCGCCGGGCGCGGCAGGCCGTGCACATCACGGGGATCCCGCGAAGGGCCAGTTCGCGCGGGTGGCTGAGGCAGCGCGTCGCGCCGGGGCCGCTGGGCGGCTGCGTCTCGTACTCGAGTTGCAGCAGGGGATCGTTGCCGGCGGGGAGGATGGGCAGCACGGGTGTCGGCTCTGCGGGGCGGTCGGTGGTTCTGAGCACGAGCGTCATCTCCCGGTCGAGGGCCTTCTGTTTCCATCCCTAACAGCCGGTGGAACCGGTTGTCCAGGGGTTTCTCGGAGTCTGGCAGCCGGTGACCGACCTGCCGGAGTTCGGTCAGCGGCGCGGTGGGCGGTTACGCGGGTCTGAGGCGGCGGGGCGAGGTGCGGCCATGGGTGCTGTTCGGGTGATGGTGCGGTTGGCCGAGGGCTTGCGCTGGCTGGTGCCGGCCTGCGGGCGGCGGATCGCCTCGCCCGGGTGAGCGGGGAGCTGGGCGACACGGCGCAGTCGCCAGACCAGGACATCGTTCACGTCCTCGGCGGTGTCGAGTTCGCGCATGTCGATGGCTTGCTGGAGGAGGGCCTTGGGGTCGTGGCCTGCTTGCTCGGCCTGGGCAAGGGTCGCGGCCAGGGCATCGGTCTTCGTCGACGAGCTGTCTGCTCGCAGCCTCTCTTCCGGCAGGGCTGCACGGATGGTGGCCTCGTAGGTTCGGCGTTCGGCTTCGAGCAGGGCGCGGCCTTGGTCGCGCAGTGCCTGCATGGGCGTGGCGGCGGCCTGGCGGTAGGCGGCTCGCAGATGCTCGACGGTCTGTCGGGAGGCGTGGGCCTGTTGGGCATGGCCACGAGCGGAGTGCCAGCGGGCGGCGGCGAGGGCAACGAGGACCAGGGTGGAGACGAGCATGGCGGTGGTGCCGCCGTCCTCGCCACGGCCAAGTGCGCTGCCGGCCTGGATGATGCCCCGGGCCGCCGATCGGATTGCCCGGGTGTCGGCGCGCTCGGCTCGGACGTGACTGCGGGTGGCGCGCTCGAAGGCGCGGGCGGCTGCACCCAGCTCGGAGCGGGTGGCGGCCGGAGAGGTCTGTGCGACCGCGTCCAGGAGTTCGCCGACCCCGACGAGTTGGGCTGCGGCTTCGTCGTCGTCGCTGGCGAGCATGATGGCGGCGTGCTCGGCGATACCGGTGGCGCTCCGTCGTTCCCGGGCGGGCTGGGACCAGTCCGGTCGGCCGCTGGTGGCGGCCGGAGGCGTCCTCTGGTCGGCAGTGCCGTCGGCCAGCCGAAGGCGGATCTTCGGCAGGGACAGGTCAGGGGCCAGGGTGGAGCCCGCGAACCAGATCGGCTTGCGGTCGCGGTTGCGGTCACCGGGGAGTGCGACATTGTAGCCGATGGCATCGCCGGATGGGGCGATTCGCATCTTCACGCGCAGGCCCGCCTGGCGCAGCCGGGTGAAGAACTCCTCTTCGGTGGCGGTCCCGGCGAGGGCGTGGCGGACGGCTTCCCGGAGTGTCTCGCGTGGCGCCTCGGGTCGGTTGGTGCGCTCGGCCTTGAAGCGTTCGGCGCTGGTGGGGGTCTTGGCTCCGGTGCCGTCGCCGGGCTTGAGCTCGCGCAGTCCCATCTGCTTTTCGATACGGCGGCATTCGGCCTGGGCCTTCTTGAAGTCGTAGTTCATCCTGGGGCGGCGAAGGTCGCCTCGGACCATGGTGGCCAGGATGTGGATGTGGTCGTCCGCGTGCCGCACGGCGACCCAGCGGCAGCCGTCCGGGTCCCCTTCGGGGGCGAGGTTGACGGCGTGGACCAGGCGGCGGGCGACGGTGTTCCACTCGGCGTCGGTCAGGGTCCGGTCGCCGGGGTCGGTGCGGACCGAGCAGTGCCAGACGTGCTCGGCCGGTGCCGTGGTGCCGGCCTGCTTGACACGCAGGTCCAACGCGGCGGCGAGGCGGGCGAGGGTGACCTTGGGGTCGGAGTCGGGGCTGGTGTCGCGTCCGGGGTCGGGGGCGAAGCCGTCCCAACTCCCAACGAGGTGGGCGTCGATGTGTTCATCGCGTTTGCCGGGACCGTACAGGTAGACGAGCAGGCCGTGCGTTCGTGAGCCGCGTCGGATTTTGGGGACCATCAGAGTCGCTTTTTCACCAGGGCGTCGGCCGTGTCGTCGATGCGGGCCAGGAGTCGGGTCAGGGCCGTGAGGGCGTGGTCGAGTTCGCCGGGGCTGGGCTGCCCTCCGGCGTTGTAGATGTAGGCGATCTGGTTGATGTTGTTGCCGACCCTGGAGAGGGCGGTGCGCAGGGCGGCCAGCTCGTCGATGGCGGTGTCGAGTTGGTCGTTGGTGTGCAAGGTGGTGGAACCGCGGGCGGCAGCGAGGCCGGCGGCGGCGAGGAATCGGGCGACGGTGACGCCGCGCTGCGCGGCGGCGGCGACGATCTCGGCTTTCTCAGTGTCGGAGAGGCGAGTGGTCGTCTTGCGGGTGCGCTCGCTCGGGTTGCGGCTGCGGCGGCGCGGTTTGCGGTCGGGGAAAGCGGGCGTGCTCGGGCTCGGCTGCTCGCGGTGGTCGTGGCGGTCTGCTTCTCCTCCCACGACGGGCGCCTCCTGGTGCCGGGAGTCCGGTTGGTCACCGTGCGCCCTCGCTCGGGGACCAACCGGACTTCCCCCGCCCTCCTGGGCGGGGGCAAGTGCGTACGACGGGCCGTAGGACCGTCGTACGCGACAACTTGCTCCGCCAGGAGCCGTCGTGGGGTCACGCTGCTGTCCGGCCGTGGTGACCACCAGGTCGTTGGCGGTCACCGGCTCGTCTCCGGATTCTGCTGCCGGATTTCGCGGACGAGTTCCTCGATCCAGTCCATGGCCAGGACCGGGTGGTGCAGGGTCCAGGGGCGACTGTGCGGGGTTCGTTGCACAGTCCAGGTGTTGTCGGGGCCGGATTGGGCGCCGCGGCGGAGGTGGCCGCGCTGGTGCAGGACGGTCAGCCAGGAATCGACCTCGGCAGGTGTGGCCGGGTGGGTGCGCATGTGGTGCTCTCCGCTCCGCTTCGGGAGGCTGTGGGGGTGTGTGTCCGGGGCGGGTGACCGGCCAAGGTGTCCGGCTCGGTCACCCGCTTCGGGCTGTCCGGTCAGTTCCGGGCGGAGGTGACCGGCTGTCCGTGGTGCTTGCGGAGCTGGGCCATCAGGGCGGTCAGCGTGTCGTTGGACAGGGGGATCTGCTGGCCTCGGATCGCCTGGGCGACCACCTTGCGGGTCAGCTTGTCCTCGGCCCTGACCGCTGACCGGGCGATCTTCAGCAGCTCCTCGGTATCCGGGTCAGGCCGCCGGTCACTGGTTGTGCGGGTGTCCCGGTCAGTGACCGGCCGGTCGGTGACCGGCGAGAGGCGGTCCTGGTGGTCGGTGACCGGCTCGGTGCCGGCCGGGCGGTCAGTGACCGGCGGCGCGGTGTCCGACTGTCCGGGCAGGTCAGCGGCCTCGTGCGGCTGCTCGTGGTGACCGGTGACCGGGTTGCTGCTGTCCGCCGGGGCACTGTCCCCGGTCAGTGACCGAGGACTCGGGGTCTGCTTGTCCAGGGACAGTCGCGGCCGGTCGGTCAGGGCAGTGACCGGCTGTCCGGCGCTGACCTGACCGGCCTGCGGCTGCTGCTGACCGACCCGGTCAGTCCGGGTGACCGCGATTCCCTCGGGTCGGTCAGCCTGACCGAGGTGACCGGCCTGACCGAGGTCCTCGCGGTCACTGCCCTTGACCGGGCCCCGGGCGATGAGGATGTAGAGGTGGACCGCTCCGGCCAGCGCGAGCGGGGCGATGGTGGACAGCACCGCGACCACTGTGTCCCCGAGCCGGAGTCCGGTGTCGGCGACTGCGTCCTCGTTGAGTCGCACCGCGTGGAGCGCGTTGGCCCAGATGCTGGCGGCGGTGGCCGTGCCGAAGAGGGTCCAGACGTAGAGCCGGGCGCGCAGAGGCGCGTCGCGGAGGACCAGGAGTGCCCGGATGCCGTAGGCGATGAACCCGTCGATCACCAGCGGGAAGAGGTAGGTGAGGAAACCGCGGATGTGGACGGCGACGGCCATCTGCTGGAGGGCGTCGTACGACAGCGCGCATCCTGCGCCGCCCAGGGCGATGACGACCGCGCGGTCCCAGCCGGTGATGTGCGCCGCCTTCGGCATGCTCGCGGTACTCACGCCGCCGTCCCGAAGTCGTCGCGGCCCAGGCGCTCACCGTCGGCCTCGGGAGACGTGGTGGTGTTCGTGGCCGGCTCCAGGTCACGGTGTACGAGAGCGCGGCGGGTCTCTCGGTACAGCTTCTGGGCATGCTCCTCGGAGATCTTCAGGAGCCAGGCCAGACGCTGCTCGGTCACCCCATGGTGGAAGGCGGCGTAGACGACCGCGCGGCGCTCGGCATTGGTGAGGTGGATGTCGCGCCCCGCGATCGTGTCGTTGACACGGCTGTAGTCGAGGCGGTGGGCGATCTTCTCGTGCAGTGGCCCGCGCTCCTCCTCGGTCAGGCCGCCCCGGATACCGTCGCTATTGCCGCCTTCCAGCGCGGCATCGAGGCAGGTCCGGCGGACTGGGCACTGGCCGCACAGCGCCTTCGCCGCGGCAATCTTGCCGGTCTCGTCGGGCTCCGGGAAGAAGATGTCGGGATCCACCGGGTTGTACTCGGTGCTCTGGCAGACGGCCTCGTCCTGCCAGGTCTGGTCGCCGAGCGACCGGTGGCGGGCAGGGCTGATCGTCATGGTGGTCATGCGAGGTGCTCCGATCGCTCTCCGCGCGCAGGGGCGTCGGCGGAGAGGTGCGCTGGGTCGGTGAGGTGCACGGGCGGCGCGTGGCGCACGGCCCGGTGTGGCGGCCTGCGGTGGCTCAGGCTGCGGTGCGGTGGCGTCTGCGGTCGACCGGCTCGAACTCGACCCGGGTGGTCATCTGCGCGAGCCTGCTGGTGACGCGGTCGCCGAGGTAGGCCCGGAGGTCCTTGATCGCCAGGTTGGTGGTGATCAAGGTCGGGAGCTCGTAGTTGTACCGGCGGTTGATCAGCCGGTACGTCACTTCCTCGACCCACTCGGACGCCTTGGCCGCGCCGAGGTCGTCGATGATCAGCAGCGGGCAGCGGCTGACGGCCGCCAGCTCCCGCTCACTGTCGACCCCGGGCCGGGGCCGCAGGTCGGCGTACAGGTCGGCGGCGGTGGTCGCGCGCCAGCGCACGCCGACTCCGCTCTGTACCAGCTGCCGGACCGCGCCGTACGCCTGGTGCGTCTTGCCCGCGCCGACGACCCCGGCCATCAGCAGGCTGGGCCCGGTGGTGACCTGTCGCCGGGCTCCCCGGCTGGGGGCGACGGCCGCCTCGGCGACATCGCGGGCCCAGGCCAGGACCTGGGGGTGGTCGGCGACTGCGGCCTGGTAGCGCGGGGGCATCCCTGCGGACAGGGCGTCCAGCGGGGAGAACGGCTCGGGTTCGTCGACCAGTGTGGCGACGGCGGCCGGGGCGATGTTACGAGCGGCCAGGATCCGGGCCATCCGGTCCAGGGTGCCCTCGCCGAGGGTCTGCGGTTCGCGGTTACGGGTGCGCATTACAGCTCCTCGGCGTAGGCGGCGGCAGCGTTGGCGGGGTTGGTCCACGCCTGGTGAGCGGGCACGTTAGGCCGGATTCCCGGCCGCGCCAAACCGCCGGACCGTGCGTTCATGGCCTCGTTGACCATGCTGGTCAGCACGCTCGGGTGCTTGGGGTTGGCTGCGAAGTTCTGCAGTCCGGCCCGGATGTGCTCCGGGGCGATGCCCTCGCCCAGGAGCTTCTTGGTGATCCGCCCGAGGTGTCCGATCACGTCGCTGGGCGGGCGCTCGTCGCATGCAGCGACGTACTCGCCGACGAGCTGGTTGGCCGAGTCGGGGGCTGCGGGCGCTGTGCGCCCCGTAGGGAAAGAAGATCCAGGATCCAAGATCCTAGATCCAGGCGCCGAGCCCTCTCCGAGGCTTCGGGGAAGGTTCGGGGAATCCTCGGCGAATGTGCCCTGACCTGCACTTTTAAGACCCGCGTGGCTAGAGGTGCCGACCATGCCGTCAAAGGCGTCCTGCTGGGCGGCGGGAGCCTCGCCTGCGTGGCCGCGAGGCGTCGCGGCGGGTTTCGCGGGCAGATCGAGGGCTCGGGGAGCGCTCCCCGAAGGCTCGGCGAGCCCTCGGGGAGGGGTGGGCGGCTCCTCGGTCCGCTTGGTGCAGGTGCCCTTGCAGGGGGCGCACCGGTCGGCACCGTGGTGCTGCGGGCAGGAGGGCAGGCGGGACTGGCTCGGCTTGTCGATCTTCTGGTGGTCGGACCAGGTCACAATGTGGAGGTAGCGGCGGCCGTCGCAGCCGGTGTACCGGCAGATCAGGCCAGCATTGGCGAGCTGGTGAAGGTCGTCTTCGACGTGGACCGAGGTGTGCTCGGCGCGCAGGGGCCAGAGAAGCCCGGCAATGATCGCTGCGTTGTCACGGTGGCGGCCGTGGTCGTCGGCCTGAGTGAGCAGTCCGAAGAAGGTCCGCTCTGCCTCGACGCTCACTTCGGCGAGCGACTCGGAGACGAATGCCTCCGGCTTGATGGTGCGTATCCGCGCCATATCAGCGGCCCCGACCGGCGGCGAGCAGGTTGCCGCTGTTGAGGGGCGCGTCGGCGAGATCGAAGATGTATGACCGGTTCCAGTCCGTTTCCGGCCGTCCCCTTTGAAGCCTGCGGACTGCGGCTCCAGCGGTCGTCCGGCCCAGCGCCAACCTCTCCCCGGCCTCGTCATCGACGATGGCGTGGGACACCAAGCGCCACTCGCGATCCGCGACGTCCGGCGGGGTACTCGCCCACTCCTCTGCGGACAGCAGCATGCAATACTCCCTTGCTTGGACGGTGAGTGGCCGTTCTCGTGCAAAAGCCCGGCCGCTCACCGATGTATGAATCCGCCCCTCTCGGGGTTGACGGCGCCTGGGAGTTACCAGCTCCTGGGCGCCGTTTCTCGTCTCTGTCTGCTGGGACGCAGAACTTGTGGGTGACCCACCCGTCTCGCCTGCCCTGCCCACCACCTCGTTTCCATGAGTCGATGATCGTGCGACGACACTAGACCAGCAAATATGATCAACGTCAACCAGGGAAAATGGCGACCCTGGGGTATCGTTCTCATCAGTCACACTGAACGAATCACCGAACGGGGAGTAGGCATGGTGAGCGACGGAACCCCCGAGGGGAAGCGCACCCTCGCCAGCAAGCTCGACTACCTGTTCGAGACGGTGCGCCCTCGCGGCCGAGCCGCGTACACGCACGAAGAGGTCGCGACCGAGATCGCCAAGCGGGGAGGGCCCACCGTCTCCGCCAGCTACATCTGGAGCCTGCGGACCGGCAAGAAGGACAACCCGACCATGCGCCACCTGGAAGCCCTCGCGGACTTCTTCGGCGTACCCCCCTCATATTTCTTCTCCGCCGAGGACTCGGAACGCGTCGAGTCCGAACTGGCACTCCTCACCGCATTCCGCGACGCCGAGGTTCGGGGCGTCGCCCTGAGATCCTCCGGGCTCTCATCGGAGACCCTTCAAACGATCCGCGGCTTCGTGGAGAGGGCGCGCGCCCTGGAGGGGCTCAGCGACGAGGGCTGAGCAGCATGCCGCAACCCGGCAAGCTCATTCGGTATCTCACGTGAAGTCAGAGCAGTTGGCGGCCTCACACATAGACACACAAGGATCCACTCCTGGATCCCAGGACTCGACGGAACCCCGCCCTGGATCCAGGAAGCCTGGACGCCGCCACCTCGACGCCGATGGCCGCCCGTGCAGGGGCACGCCCGTATCGCCTGCCGCGAAACGACAGGAGCACCAACGAGCGTCGGCCGCAGGCCATGAGAGGCGACGGCGCGCGGATTGCCGCGACTCGGCGACCGGATACCCGGTAGCGATGGTCGATTTCGTCGAAAACGTCCGCGGCCATGAGCCCTTCCAACTCGTTCGGTAGTAACGCCGCCCGCCACCTTGCCACAAGGCACAAGGCGCAAGCGGGTTCAAAAGAGGACTCCTTGAGATCAGGCAGGAATCAAAGAGCGGAAGCGAACCCCCACGGGTCGCCATCCGACCGACTCACCGTCGGGCGTTCACCTATCCCCATCTCCCCCGCAGAGCAAATAGACACCCCTGCCAGGACACAAGAACCTTCGGGAAAGCCCAGGGAATGACCCACTTGAATGCAGGGTGACGTTCGTCACCAATTTAATGCCCAACCCGCGTTCGCCCACAACGACTGCCCCTTGTGGTCGTTTGATCCAATTTGACCACGTAATCAATTGACCAACAGTCACTTGATCATGAAACTGATTGCAGATTCATCTAGTTTCGCGATTGAGTGCACCGCACATCCGTTAACGTTGCGAGTGCGGGGGACGCACCATTTATTGCACCGGCTCATATTGAGTACGGGCCAAAAGAAACCTGCGGAGGCGCCTTGTCTTTGCGTAGTCGTCGTGAATCCGCCGGCCGCGCACCCCGAAGCCGGGAGCGTTGCGAGGATCTGGTTCGGTCCCTCGACATCCAGGCCCCCTTCGACGTGGAGGCCCTGTGCAGGAGCATCGCCAAACAGCGCGGACGTCCTCTCTATCTACACAGCACACCTGGCGTCACCGGTACAGACATTCCGTGCGGCGCCTGGCTTGCAACAGAAAAGGCCGACCACATCTTTCACGAACAGTCGACCAGCCCACTGCACCGGACGCACATCATCCTGCACGAGTTGGGCCACATGCTTCTGGGACACCAGTCCGCTCTGGACAACAGCGGAACGGGGATCAGCGCAGCCCTGTTCCCGGACCTGTCGCCGGCCATGGTGACCAGCCTTATGAAGCGGGCCAGTTACAACACCGAAGATGAGCGAAGTGCCGAATACCTGGCAGGTCTCATCGCCTCCGAGGCAGACCTGGCCACGAAGAAAAACCGCGACCGAGAGTCCGTCCTTCAGAGGCTCGACGACGCCCTGAGCGATACCTGAGAAATTCCCATGATCTTCCTCGTTCCGGCGATCCTCCTATGGGCTGTCGCCCTGTGGCGAGCACCTGCCGCCATGCGCGACAAGCGCAAGCGCCCGCTATGGAGCGCGTTCATCGCTCTCGCGATCGCCATGACAATCAAGCCGGCCGACATAGCCTCCGCGCTCGACGACACCCTCGGCGTTCACAACGTCGCAACGCTCTGCAAGCACGTGGCTGGAATTCTGGCCGCCTATTCGGTCCTGACGTTCGTTCACGACATTGCCGACGAACGCAGTCCTGAACTACCCAGCTCCAGACAGCACGTCGCCGTCCCTGTGACGGCCGCCGCATGCCTTACCGTGCTGTTCCTCTCAGCTCCGCAACCGCGGGAGGCGGAGGACATCCTGACCGAGTACGCCGCGGACTGGCCTATCGCTCTCTACGGCGTCATCTGGAGCGCGTTCCTGGCTACGGCTCTGCTCAGCGCCACACGCCTCTGCTGGCAGTGGGGCCGCCATCCCAACGCGGGTCTGCTGGGGCGTGGACTTCGACTGACCGGCATCGGCACAACGATCGGCATGGTCTACGCCGCGCACCGCGTAGTCGCCCTCGCCCTTCGGTTCTTCGGAGTGGACGCGCTCTCTCCCGAGGCGGACAGCACGATCAGCAACACTCTCCTCTTCAGCGCGTTGCTGTTCATCATCGCCGGAAGTACTTTGCCCGTTGGGCGCCGTCTGGGCGCCTGGTACCCCATGCATCGCGATCTCGTGCTGTTGCGACCTCTCTGGTTCGACCTCACCAGCGTGGCACCCACAGTTCGCTACGAAGCGCCACGAGGCCGTATCCCCGAAGCCCTCGACGTCCGACGTAGTCGGGACCGGCTCTATCGCCGGGGAATCGAGATCCGCGATGCGGTACTCGCGCTCGGATCCCACGCACCTACGAGTCTCCGTGAAGAAGCCCACGCGTACATCGCACGGCAAGGGCTCGTCGGCGCCCAAGCAGCCGTCACCGCCGAGGCGTGTTGGGTACTTACCGCACGGCTCAACCACACCGCCGGTGATCATTCCGCTTCCGGAGGCGTCGTCCCACCCGCCAGCGGCGGCCCAGATCTCCGCACCGAGATCCAGGCTCTGAAACAGCTGTCCACGGCCTACCGGTCCGACCTGGTACGTGACTTCGCCCTATCCAACCGTCAGGACTTTCGATGAGCACTCCCCATCCGCCCGTGCGCCTGGCCCGCGTGATAACTGACGCCCTGGCCCCGGCCTATCTAGTGATGGGCATCCTGCTCGTTGTCGGTTGGCACAGCACCAACGACTGGGCGGGACTCGGCTGGGGCCTCCTGGCGGCACTCTTCTGCGGTGGCATCCCCTTCGCCGTCATCCTGCTCGGCGTCAAGTTCGGCCACTGGACCGACAAGCACGTGAAGGTGCGGAGCCAGCGTGCGATTCCCCTGAGTGCCACAATGGCCTCGGTCCTCCTGGGTATCTCTCTGCTCGTGGTGTTCGACGCTCCCCGCGAGGTCTTCGCTCTCGTCACGGCGATGCTCGTGGGCCTTGCCGCGACCATGGCAGTCACGGTCTGGTGGAAGGTCTCCGTACACACCGCCGTCGCGGGCGGTGTCGTAGTCATCCTCATCCAGGTCTACGGTCTCGTTCTGTGTCCCTTGGTGCTTGCTGTGGCCGCCATCGGCTGGTCGCGCGTTGCCCTACGCGACCACACGACGGCCCAGACGATCGCGGGCGCCGCCCTGGGGGCGGCAGCGGCGGCAGTCACGTTCGGGCTCCTTCGGTGACCCAGCCGCCCTGCGGCTCCGCCCCGCCCTCACAAGTTCTCGGCACGGCTCCGTGAGCAGTTGATCCGCGCGGCTAACTTGGCCGCCCATTCCAGGTATGAGACCTGATGCGCGCGAGCTCACCCCGCCCCAGGTCTACCGTCGCACCTGAATCAGCGCATGAGTTCCGCTCGTACGCCAGGCAGCCCTGGACCGCTCCAGGGCGTCCAGCGTTCCCTTCTCCAGACCGACGATGACGTCGGACTTCAGGGTCCGGAGCGCCGCGACGGCCCCCGGGAAGTAGTCGGTGCGGTCAGTGAAAGGCGCCGTGGCGTCCCACGCCTGGTCGCTCACCAGGCGACGGTAGTTGAGGTCACCCTTCAGGATGGTGAGCGTGGCGCTCGCGAACTCGCCGCGAAGGTCCTCGGGCATCTCCTCGTACGACAGGGGAGCGCAGAAGAACGGGTGGGTGCGGACCTCCAGGTTTCCTGCCGCCATGGCCTTCCACAGTCGGGCGCCGATCCGGCTGGCTTCGCCGGGCGCCTCGGTGAGGCGACGGAGGCAGTCGACGACGTCAGCCGTCATCGCGTCGGAGACGTAGTAGGGGTAGGGCTTGACGTGAAGCACGACCCGTTCGGCGTGCCGCTGTTCGAGGAGGTGGTCGATGAGGATCAGATCCGGGATGAGCTCTCGTCCCGCGTTGTCCGCCACCACGGAGACAGTGGAGGACGCTCCGGCGGGCAGGAGCTGCCACAGCACGGCGCTGTCGTCGGCGACCAGCGTGGAGGCAGCGGCGTCACCGATCGCCGGCTCCCCCGCCGAGACGCGGAAGCCGAGGTCCGCACGATTGCCCCAGAGCGAGGCGTGGAGCAGGGCCGTGGCCCGCTCCTCGGCCGGCGCGTCCGCATACGCGTCGAGGGCCCTCAGCTCCTCTTCCACCGCGTCGCCTCGTAGTTCGGCCTGCTTGAACGGCGCGAACGGATCAACTCCCTGCCATGGGCCGGTGCCGAAGTACTCGACGGCGGCGAGGAGCCTGCGGTAGAAGTAGCTCTCCGCCCACAGGAACGGGGCGTCGTACCACGAGCGCCCGAAGTGCTCCTGCCCCCAGTCCGCCCAGCGCTCGTGGTCGTGTTCCGCGGGGGCGAGCGGCTCGACCACACTGTTGGTGATCTCCTCCAGCAGGGCGTCGAGGGCCTCGTGCTGTCGGCGGCCGTACGGGAAGGCATCTCGTACCTGCTGGATGAGGGCAGGGTGGCGCTTGGCCAGCACACCCCAGGCGAACGAGCCGGGCTCGTTACTCAGAATGACCGGAGCACCAACTGGGATGGTGTCGCGAACGGCCTCGCCGCGCGAGGTTCGGGAAGTCTTCTCTGTCATGGTGTCCAAGCCTTTCGCATTTCGCTCACGAGTCCATGATCCCCAGGGCCACAACGTCGGCAGCACTGCCTACCAGCACCTCGCCCGTCGTCGCGGGTTCGAAGGCCGCGCAGCTGACTGTCGCGGTCGTGGTGTCGATGACGCCGACGCCGCCAGCGCCGTCGCCGGCCACGGCGGTGCGTCCACCGGCCGCGAACTGTGTGGACCACACGGTGTTCGAGCCGCTGGCCAGTGTCCTGAGCCTGCTCTCCCCCGCGGTCCAGACGCGAACGGCGCCGTCCTTGCATCCGGCGATCACGGTGCCGTCGCTCGTCCTGGCGAGTGAGCGCACCCAACCCACGCCTGGTGGGAGCTGGGTCTCGCTCAGGGACGCATCGACGAGAACCGGTCAGGCACGGTCCGCGACTGCGTGAGCGGCAACATGGCTCTGGATCCCGCAGCGAACGATGAGCCGCCGTCAGTGCCGCGTGGCGCACTCGTCGCTCCAACTTCGGGACAAGATAGTGCCGTTGTCGGTTCTTCGGTCGGCCCGCAGGAGAGCGAACACAGAGTTGACGCGGTGCGCCCGGAGCATGCGGGAAAGACGTCACGGAACGTTCTCGTATCGATCGAGAGCGATTGACACCTCTGGGCCGACTGATCCGCGGCAAGCAGGAGTAACAGCGCGACCAGGCAGTCCGCTAGAACTGAATCTGGCCGATCACGGTCGTAACACCAGATACGAACCGATTGATATCCGGCGCCATCGATGTGCTGGCCAGGAAGAACCCGAAGAGCACGCTCACGATCGCGGGCCCTGCCTTCAAAGTGCCACCTCGGATCAGTACGACCAGGACGATGCCAAGTAGCAGAACGAGGGAGATGTTCAGGGTCATCAGGAATCTGCGGCTTCCCCTGGCCCGCGCCGCTCCTTGCGCGCCTGGCGGAGTGCTCTGCGTAGCGGGCCGGGCTGCGTCAGCGACCTCGGGCCATGCGGGAGGACATGCCAGTGCATTCCGGGCGGCTCCGTGGTTCCGGCGGGCGGCACGACGACGTGGCACTTCTGTCCGAGGGGCACCGTTCCCGGCTCTTCCCAGTCAGTGGCAGTGCCGGGTGGCACGAGGAAGTACAGACGAGGCTCCGGCCCCCCGGGGTCAAGAATGACCGGGCCGACCTCTGTGCCGCCCTCCCGGAGGAGCTCTATCGCCCGCCGGCCAGTGATCTCTACTGCGCGGATGGCGTCCCACCATTGGCCCGCTGAGCACAGTTCGGGATCGTCGCCTATCGGCATCCACCGGGGCGGCAGAGCGGGAACACGTGGACTGACATAGGACACGGAAACGGCCTCCTCACAACCATCTGTGAGAAGACCATTCCACCCTGCTGGCTCCGTGCGCGGACAGATTGTCCGTGGGCTTCCTTCGCGAAGCCCTTTGACTGCTCCTCAGGTTGTGATAACTCCCGACCAACTGCCAAACGCAGAAAGTTCGTTGGACGGGTGGGCGTCCATCCGCAGAAGCGCCGCGGTCGTCTCGCGAGCTGAAGGGTGGAATCGCGTGTGGTTCGGAGCGACCTTCCGTGCACGTCGAAGGTCCACAAATGCGCCCGTCCTGTCCCCCGCGGCCAGCTTCGCCGAAGCCACGTCGATGAAGTGGTGGCTCGACCGCTCACCCACCGTTGACGTTGGAGGCGCCCACTCCTCACCCGGCGTGTCGGACCACTCCGTGAGTCGCGCCAGGGCTTGCTCCGTGTCGCCCAGGTCGATCATGGCGTGCACTTCGTGAATTCGGATGTTCGTCGGCCCGAAGGACATCTCGTAGGCGAGGGAGTCACGGTTGCCGGCCATCCTGGCCACGGTCTCGGCTTCGCGCAGGTAGTCGTCTGCGCGGTCCGGGTTGTTCTCCCTGGCTTCCAGCACGGCCAACTTCAGCAGCAGGGCCCCGTCCACCGCGAGCGCGTCGTCGGTGAATGAACGCTCCGGCTGCAGGCGCTCCAGTTCCTGGCGCAGCGCCTGGAGCTTGCGACGAGCCGATGAGTAAGCCCCCTGGCGAAGCATTGCCCCAGCGACCAGGTAACCAGCGGTGAACTTCATCAGCGGATCGCCGGACCGGTCCGCCGCCCACCGCACCCGTTCCAGCGCCGTGTTGGACAGGTCGTGATGCCCCATCTTGTGCGCGAGGGAGTTCACTGCCCGGTAGGCGCGAGCGAGGTGCCAGAACGCCTTGGCCTGGTCACCGTTGCGGCCGTCGAGAGCGAGGTGCGTCAGCTCCGTGAGAATGGGCGGCAGGAGTGGCCCCATGGGGGCGTAGAGCGCATCCCGTCGCAGAGCCGCCACCTGGTCGACCTCGGACGCGAGAACCGGCAGTGCTCTTGGCGCGATCTCGAGTTCGTCCGGAGTGTCGTAGCACAACATGATCCTCCGGAGCTCGGGGACCACTGCGTGTACTCCGTCCTCAGCCTCCGGCTCACCGTAGTACGGCTGGCCGGTCAGAACCTCGGGACCGAAGTGGAGCGCCTTGGCGAGCGCCAGGACCAGAGAAGGCGAAGCCTTGCGCGCGCCGGATTCGAGCTTCTGGACGTAGCTGGGCGATATCGCGGCCTTCTGTGCCAGTTGAGCGGCAGACAGCTTCCGTGTTCGGCGGGCTATACGGAGACGGTCTCCCAGCGTCAGGTTTTCACTCATCGGTGGATCGTTCCCTTCGCGACGGAGCACTGCGCTCAGCGTACGGACAATGTCCAGCCCTCACAGATGTGCTCGCCAAGTGTTAACAGCATGGTCGCCCGCAGGTGCAGGCTCGACCATCAAGCACCTCTCACGCACAAGAGTGCAGAAAACGGCATAAGTTGCGCGATTCACCCCTGTAAGTGCGATGCCACAAGCGATCGGCTTTTTATCGATAGTTGGTGGATCCGTCAAGACATACGGGCGAAGAAGGCGCGGACAATCTGTCCGCTCGCACGCCTTCCCGGGTGGAATCCTCCTGCACACAACGCACACCGCCAGGGCCCGGTTCCCCAGAGAGCATTCCCCCTTCCTTCGCCCCAACGACCAAGACGTCGTCGGGCCGTAGATACCTAGCCGGCCGAAGAGTTCGGTTCTGCACACGCCCACCGACCTACTGATGGAGCCCCGACATGCGCTATCCGTCGACGAGTCCGCTCGCGGTCAACACACACCCAATAGGCGAGGTACCGCTTGGCACTTCCCTCCGGCGGAGTTCCGCAGCTCCAGTTCCACGCCCGACAGCGGTGATACTCGATCTCTTCGGCACGCTCGTCGCGGCCCCGAGCGCAGTCGAACGGAGCGCCGCAGCTGCCGAGTTCGCTGCGGTCATGCGCGTATCCGCGGAGGTCGTCGAGTCGGCACTCTCCGGCAGTTGGCGGGCGCGGCACGACGGGCAGCTGAGGTCCACGACCGAAGTCGCGATTCACCTCGCCGCCCGCTGCAACGCTTCCACCGCCTGCACGGACGAGCTCGAAGCGCTCCTGGCACGGCTCGCCCACCATCGGTTGCGGACCGATGAGACCCTGTTGCACGCACTGGATGAACTCCGCGACCGCGGAGTCAGGTTGGGCCTCCTCAGTGACGCTTCCCCTGACATCGCCGAGGTGTGGCGCCGCAGTGAACTCGCACCGCACTTCGACGCCGTCGTGTTCAGCTGCCGGGCGGGTGCGGTGAAGCCCGACCGTCAGCTCTTTGTCGCGGCCCTCGGAGAACTCCGTGTCGCGCCGATTCAGACCCTCTACTGCGGCGATGGTGGCGGTGACGAGCTGGGCGGCGCGGAACGAGCCGGGATACGTGCTCTGCGCGTGGCCCGCCGGGGCGGGATGACCGGCCTGGCGTTCGGCGAGATCGCCTGGCATGGCACTGCCATACCCGACGTGGAGGCCCTCCCCTCCCTGCTGGACAGGTGGGGAATCGATGAGTAACCCGCTTGCCTGGGCCGTTGAGGGCGGCACCCTCTGTCAGCTTCCGGCTCCGCTCGACGTGTCCTCCGAGCGTGAAACGATGATCATCGAGACCCGCTACACGGGATTGTGCGGAAGCGACGTCGCGAAGCTCAATCACCCCTGGCAGGGGCGATTACCGGAACCGTGGCACCTCGGGCACGAATTCGTCGGGGTCGACGCAGAGACAGGGGACTGGGCCGCAGTCGACCCGCTAGTCCCCTGTTCCTCGTGCCACTACTGCGACCGCGGCCATGTTCACCTCTGCCCGAGGCTCCGACGGATCGGATGGGATCTCCCCGGTGGCCTCGCCGACGCCGTGAGGGTGCCCCGCGACAACGTCGTCCCGCTACCCCATCTGCATGATCCCGCGCACGGGGTCCTCGCCGACCCTGTAGCGGTGGCCTTGCACGGAGTCCGTTGCGGACTCCGGACGCCTCTTGGGCAGCTCGGCATCATCGGGGGCGGCGTCCTCGGAGTTTGCACGGCCATCTGCGCGGCAGAGGCGGGGTGGGACGTCCACATGATGGTCAGGGAACCTTCCCGGTCGCATCAACTGAGATACGTCCTCGACTCGCACATCACCCTCCACTCCACCGACATGCCACCGTGCGATGTCGTCGTGGACGCCGCGTCCGGTCTCAGTGACGCCCCGATACGCCAGGCACTGAAGGTCGTTCGTGATGGCGGAACGGTGCTCGTGCAGAACGCCTACGCGCCCCGCGTCACGCTCTCCGCCCCCTTGCGGGACATCTTCCGTCGCTCGATCACCCTGCGCGGCTCCTTCTCGTACTGCCGCGCCGATGGTCACGACGACTTCAGAGACGCCATCGACGTCATCGCCAGGGGCGGCGACTGGGCTGCCCTGATGACCCGGGACCGATTCCCGCTCAGCGAACTGCCGCAAGGGCTGGCGGCCCTCGGCAGCCAAGCACGTCATCGCCCATTCAAAATCCTGCTCACATGCGACACCTGAGGGAAGGAGCCCCCGCTGTGGCGGTCACAACGCCATTGCTGGCCCACAAGATCAACGCGCCGGCCGATATCGCACCCCACGACGTACACGAAGGAATCACGAGCATCCTCGGGTTACCCGAGGGCCACACGCGCGACGTGATGCTGGGAAGCGTCCTGACGGGCCTGCTCCTGCGGGGGCCGAGGCTGGAGGAGGTCGAAGCCGCGGTCCGGGCCGCGACGGCCCTGGACCGAAACGGCTGGCACTTCCACCACCCGCCGGAGGGCATGCGGTTCGTCGGCTATACGGGCAGCGGAAAGAAGACGTTCAAGACGATCAACCTGAGTACCGCCGCCGCGCTGGTGGCGGCCGCAGGGGGAGCGCACGTCGCGAAACTCGGATCGCGCAGCGCGTCGTCGAAGACCGGGTCCCGCGACTTCATCGACCAGGTGGGCGCGACGAGCGACACGGTGCCGCATCAGGAGATGGTCGACATCACGACGGAGACCGGCTTCGGATTCTTCTCCATCGAGAACCGGGTGCCCGAGTTCGACCGTCGCTACGGAGGCAGGTTTCAGGCCGTACACGCCCTCAGTCTGGCGTTTCCCGCCCTCCTCAGCCCGGTCGCCTGCCCCGCCTACGTGTACGGCCTGTCGCACCCCGCAGTCGGCGCTTCCGCTCGGCTGCTCTCCAGGCTCGGCCTGCCGGACGTGACGGTCATCAACTCCAGCCTCGGCCAGGCGGTCCAGGTCGACGAACTGATCCCCGGAAGCGCAGTGCGGGCCTGCCGGATCAACGCCGGCCACGAGGATCTGGCGTTCAACAACGAGGTGCGCGAAGGCGCAGCGTCGATGCCGCAGGACCTGATGTCCGTCACCCAGTACGAGGACCCGCGGGAGAACGTCGCCGCCGCAATACGCGTGCTGGCAGGGCAGGACGCCAGTCAGGCGCGGAACGCGGTCGCCCTCAACGCGGGCCTGCTCATGCTGACCTCCGAGGTGGTTCCCACCATTCAGTCCGGTATCGACCGGGCACTCACGATCATCGACGCGGGCGCGGGTCTGGACACACTCCAGCAGTTCGTACGTCTCACGGGCGGTGCCCCGGACAAGCTTCGCTCGCTCCTGCGTCCCGCCTCCTCGACGGCCCTCCTGGTCAGCTCCGGCAGTAGGGAGAAGGCATCATGCTGACGCACGACGAGCTCGGGATCGTCCACCTGGTGCTCAACACCGACTGCAATGCCTGGGATCTGGCTCCGACCAGCGCCTCACCAGGCGTATGCCGCTTCTGCTACCGCGAGCGCAACCGGGTCCGGACCGACGCGGACACGGTCCGCCGTGTCATCGACCGGGTCCGTTCCGAGTCCGAGGCCCATCGGTGCGTCTTCACCGGCGGCGACCCCGTGATGCCGTACGACAACCACCTGGAGGTCGCCCTCCAGCACGCCACCGAGGTCGGCTTCGAGACGAACCTCCACACCAACGGGCTGCTCCTCAGCGATCGCTATGCCGGCGTCCGCGATCACGTGACCGTGTACTCCTTGGCGGTCGACGGACCGAACTCCGAGACGGCTGACTGGTTCCGCGGGCAGGGGTACTTCGCGCGCTTCCTCTCCAACGTCGAGTTCCTCGCCTGCGACCAGCGGCGGCTCGCCTTCAACACGTTCACCACGGCCGGCTCCGTGAAGGAGCTGCCGAGCCTCGCGCGGCTCATCTCCGGAGTGACCCAGCGGACGGACGTCGAGTACTGGCTGATCTCCCAGTACCGCCCCATCGGCCGCGCCAGCACGCGCAAGGCGGAGATCTACGGCTTCGAGCGGGACGACTTCGTACGGGCCGTGGACGACGTACGCGGCGACGTCAACGGCGTGCCGGTCTACGCCCAGCCGACGCGCGCGCCGGAGGACCCGTACCCGTTCCGCGTCTGGGTCCTCGCCGACGGAACAGTCACAGCGGACCTCGGCAGCGTCGCGACGCCTCGCAACACGGAGCTCGGCGATCTCCTGACCGACGGCTTCGAGCCGCTGGTCCGTCGGGCCTTCGCCCTCCGTGAGCAGACTCAGTTGGAAGGAATCGCATGAAGTTCGACACTGCGTACTACGAGAGCGTCATCGACCAGCACAGTTACGAACGTCTGGGGCTCGGCGCCATCGACTTCGGCCTCGCGGGGATGAGTCCCGACGACCTGCACACGAAATGGGTGTGCCATACCGGAGCGCGCCAGTTCGCGGAGGCGGTCGCGGACGGTCAGCCCACGATCGTCACCACCGGGGTCGGGCTCGGGGGGCCGCCCCACGCCGGCACCCTCTTCCAGCTGCTGCGCGCCGTCAAGCTGCAGCAATGCGGGCTCGACGTGCAGATCGTGCTGGGCGATCTCGACTCCTACAACGCCCGCCGTACGCCCCTGGACTCGGTACGGAGACTCGCCGACCAGTACGAGGAGTTCGTCCTGCGCCTCGGGTTCGACGCCGTGCGGGGTGTGCTGCGCAGACAAGAAGGCGAGACCGAGGTCCTGGCCACCGCGTTCCTGCTGTCACGCCACCTGGACGACGACGACTTCCAGTGGGCGGAGGAGGACCTCGCCGGTCTCTACCGCAACCACGGGATCTTCGACCACCTCAACTACGGGATGAAGCAGGCCACCCTGCTCATGGCCGCGGACTTCGTCCATCTCCTCAGCGAAGGACGTCACGTCCTGGTCTCCCTCGGGGTCGACGAGCACAAGTACGTCGCCCTCGCCCGGCGCGGGGCGGAGCGCTGGGGCCTGCCCGCGGAACGGCTGTCCGGCATCTACACCAAGATGATCCCGGGCTTCGGTGGCCTCCCCAAGATGAGCAAGAGCATCCCCGGCTCCGGTATCGACGTCTCCATGTGCGCCGAGGACATCCGGGCCCTGCTCAGGGCGGACACCGACACCTCCCCCACCGACGACGGCTCGGCGCTCCTTCAGATGTACGCGTGCCTGCCCGAGGTCGACGGCCGAGAGTACACCCGGGCCTCGGCCGCGCGCCGTGCCGGCGGCACCGAATGGCACACCGTTCGCGAACAGCTGGTCGAGCGGATGCTCTCGCTGTTCTCCCACTGGCCGAAGTAAGCAAGGAGCATCTCGTGCACACAGACACCACGACCGCCCGCCGGCCCCTCGGCGACGCCGAGTCCTACTTCATCAGGAGCGGCTACCGCAGCCGGGACCGGGTGGAGTACTTCCTCGACGAGACGGACGAGACCGTGATCTGGCAGCCCGATGTCTACCCCTACGCCGCCGCTCGGGCCAGGGAGCTCGGCCGCGACGTCGTGATCGACATCGGCTGCGGCCGGGCGGGCAAACTGGCGTCGCTGGCCTACGAGTACCCGGCCTGGTCCTTCATCGGCGTGGACTTCGGGGACAACCTCGTGTGGTGCCGCGACAACCACCCCTTCGGCGAGTGGATCGAGGTCGATCTCGAATCGGCCGAGCGTCTGCCCATCGACCCCGCCCTGGTACGCCGGTCCATCGTGGTCTGCTCCGACGTGATCGAGCACCTGGTGAATCCGGTTCCGGCCCTGTCCCTGATCCGTGGCCTCCTCCTGGAGGGGAGCGCCGCCGCCGTGCTTTCCACGCCTGCCCGCGAGTGCCGCAGCGGTTACGACACTCCCGGACCGCCCCGCAATCCCAGTCATGTGCGGGAGTGGGCGAGCGACGAATTCCAGGCGCTGCTGAAGGCTTCGGGCTTCGCGATCCACCACGCCAAGCTCACGCGAAGCGACGACGCCTCCAACGGCCTCTCCACCCAGCTGCTCCTCGTCGGCGCGGAAGTAGCGGAGGGAGAACAGCGGTGACAGCGGTTCCCCGGTCCGAGGGCATGCGTGTCGTTCACCTCCCGGCTCGTACACCGTACGCGTGGAAACTACGGAGCCACGACTTCCACATCCTGAACGGAACCGAGATCCCCGGCGGCGACACGGTGCCGACGGCGGTCAACGCCACCTGGCTCCTCGAACATGCCCCTCTCACATGGCTCGATGTCCTGCACCTGCACCACATCGACTTCGAGGACCCCGCCACTCTGGAGCGCCTGCTCGACGCGTGCGTGGGCGGCGGAGTGAAGGTGGTCTTCACCGCCCACGACACGCGGCCCATGGTCGGCAGCGCCGAGGACTTCACCACACGGCTGCGGTTGCTCCACTCGGCCGAGGTGAGCTGGGTCTGCCTCACCGAAGGCTCTGTCACCAAACTGACCGAGGTCCTCGGCGAGCGTCCCGACGCGGCCGTCGTCCCCCACGGGTACGTCGCGGCCCCGGAGGAACTGGCCGGCCTGGAGCGCGAGTCCAGCGCCTCGCCCCGGTACCTCATGTTCGGGGCCTCACGGGCCAGCCGGGACCAGTTATCCACCCTGGCCAACTGGAGTCTGGGGTTCACGAACCCCGACAGCACCCTCCACGTCCTTCTGCGCGCCTTCAGCCCTGCCGACTTCGCCGACGGAGGCCGCGCTCCGCTGCTACTGGAGACGGCCCGGCGCGATCCCCGTATCCGCCTGACCATGCGCCCGTATCCCACGGACCAGGAAGTGGTCGAAGCCGGCCTGGCATCGGACGCGCTGCTGCTCCCCTACCTCTGGGGCAGCCACTCCGGCCAGCTGGAGCTGGCCTTCGACCTGAACCTGCTCCCGGTCTGCTCCCTCACGGGACATCTGACCGAGCAGTACGAGCAGCACAAGGGACTGGTCGAGGAGCCTGAGTGGTTCGACTGGTCGCAGGGGCACCCCAATCTCTTCGGAGAGAAGTTCCTGACCGCCCTGGAAAACGCGGCGGCTCGGCTCGACTCCAGGCCACGCCGTCTGAATCGTGAGTTCCTCGACCACAGGGCTCAGGAACATCAAGCGATTCTGCGGCAGTACGCCCGCGTGTACGGAGGTGACCGATGAACGGCCCGCCTCGTATTTCGTGCGTGATCCCGTGCCACAACTACGGCCGGTATCTCGACCGGGCCATAACGAGCTGCCTGGAACAGGAACCCGGAGACTTCGTCCTGCACGAGGTGATCGTCATCGACGACGGTTCCGTCGACGAGACCGAAGAGGTGTGCCTGCGCCACGCGGGAAACGACAAGGTCAAGGTCCTTCGGAGGAACCAGCAGGGTTTCGGACAGACCCTGACCGACGCCTTTCTCGTCAGCACCGGTGACTGGGTGGCTCCGCTCGACGCCGACGACTGGTTCCACCCGTCGAAGCTGCGTACATGCGCCGAGGCGATGACGGGTGGGACGCTGTTCATCGAGCACTGGGAGCACGTGGTCGACTCCGACGGGAACCCGATGTTGAAGGAGCCGCACCCGGGCGGGAACACGAGCACGCTGGTGGTCCACCGCGACGCCGCCATGAGCCTCCTTCCGGTGAGCAACGAGATCTTCTTCCACGCGTTGCGCGAGGCCGGCCGAGGCATCGCCCTCCGGGATCCGTTGACCTTCTACCGGGTCCACCCTCGCAGCATGACCGACCGCGGTACGCCTGGTGTCTCACAGGACTACCGGGCCGAGGTCTGCGTCGCGCTCTCGGACCGTCTCCGTGCGATGGACGGGAATCCTCCCGCGTGGGCGAACAGTCGCCAGCTACGAAGGATCTCCTGGCATTTCCGCACGCTGGCCTTCGGCCACCGGGTGGAATCCGCCATGCAGCGGGAGAAGCGCCTGTCCGCGATGCTCCTGATTCCAGGAATGCTCATGGGCACGCTCCGTTCCCGTGACCCGATAAAGCCGTGGCTCCGGTCGCTCTCCAGTACGGTCGCGGGACGGCCGCTGGTGCGGCTGACTGCAAACCCGGGACAACCGGGTCATTCATGATCAATCCGACGATGTAATGAAGGCGGCGATGATAAAATCGCCGCTTCCAATCCCACTACTGGCCAGGCCAGTTGTCCGACGCAGGAGCGTATAGGCGCCATGAGCCGTTTGAGCGAGTCCGTCACCCGTGTCATGCACATCCTCGATGGAGCGGACCTGGGCGCGGACTATACGGCCGCGCAGCTGCTCGGCGAGACAACAGCACGGCGCTCCCTCGACCTCTCCGACCTCTCTCCCCGCGAGCAGGCGGCCCTGGTCGAGGGGCGCGCGAACCACCTGATCCCCTCGGCCGCGGCACTCGCCGAGAAGATCGAGGCCGCGCAGGCGGCGGGACGACCGTTCGTCGTCAAGTACGGCATCGACCCGACCTCGCCCGATGTCCACCTCGGCCACGCGGTGCCGATCATCATCGCCAGCCGGTTCCAGCGGATGGGCCACCACGTCGTCTTCATCATCGGCGACGTCACGGCCAAGATCGGCGATCCGTCGGGACGCTCCTCGGAGCGACCGCCCCTCACCGACGAGGACATCGCTCGCAACCTGAGTGGCTACCAGCAGCAGGTCACGCCGTTCATCGACTTCGAGCGGGCCGACCTGCGCTTCAACGGCGAGTGGCTGAACAAGGTCACCCTGCCGGAGCTCGTCGGGGTCCTCGCCCGGGTGCCGGTCTCCATGTCGCTCCAGCGCGAGGATTTCCGCACCCGGCTCGCCGAGGGCCACGGGCTGTCCATCGCCGAGCTCGTCTACTCCGTCGTCATGGCCTGGGACTCGGTGGCTATCGACGCCGATGTCGAACTCGGCGGCATGGACCAGCTGCTGAACCTCCAGATGTGCCGCAAGGTCATGGAGATCTCGGACCAGACCCCCGAGGTCGTCATCACCACCTCGCTCATCGAGGGTACCGACGGCACGGGCGCCAAGATGAGCAAGAGCAAGGGCAACTACGTGGGCCTGACGGCATCGCCTGATGACGTCTACGGCCGGCTGATGTCCATCCCCGACCACCTCACCGAGCCGTACCTCCAGCTGCTCACCGAGTGGACGGACGACGAGATCCGCGTGCTCACCAAGCGCCTGGAGGAGGGAACCGCGCACCCGATGGCGATCAAGCGGATCCTCGCCGGCGAAGTGGTGGCAGCTCTCCACGGCCTGGACGCCGCTGCCGCCGCCCGCGCGGAGTTCACGGCGCGCTTCTCCAAGCGCTCCTTCGGCGACACTCAGAACCTCCCCGTCATCTCCCTGAAGGACCACTCCGAGGAAACGCTCGGGGTGCTGATCCGTCACACGCTGGACTTCGCTCCCAGCATCTCCGCCGTGCGCCGCGTGGCCCAGCAGAACGGCCTCCGCCTCATCCTCGAGTCGGGCGGAGAGCAGCAGACCACTCAGCTCACGGAGGCTTCTGTCCAGCAGGTGCTCAGCGCGGTCGTGAGCGAGGTCGGGGCACTCGACGGTGCCGAGCTGTACCTCAAGGTGGGCCGCAAGGTCGCCCGCATCGACCTCTGAGGTCATGTGCGGCGCCGACTCACCTGCGTGAGTCGGCGCCGTTCTGTTGCCGCCTCCGGCGATCGAGGGATCACATGGGGTAGTTGGAAGCTGACGCATACGTGGGTCGAGTTTCTGCCGCCTGGCCTCTGACGCAACCAGTTCTGGATGCCCGACCCGACCGCTGGGCACCCCCTTGCCTCACGGCAGTTGCAGAACAGCACACGAACGCCAACAGCACTATGTCTGATCGCTCCAACCCAGCTCGGCGGCGTCCATCGACCCCACACTCCTGGGACTTTTCAGGGACTTTCAACACTGTCTGAGGGACTTCCGAGGGACTTTCCGCCGCGTAACGCGGCAAGCCACCGAAAGACCGGAAAGGGCCTCAGACACAGGTCAGAGGCCCTTTCTCAGGCAAAGCCGCAGGTGACGGCAGACGAGTCGGGCTGTACGCCCAGTACATGTTCGATGAAGTCGCCTTCCCTTCGGAGGGCGAGTGGCGGTTCCCCTCCGCCAAGAAGGTCGTGTGCCTGGAGACCAGCCTCACGGTCCGCTTCTGCGCCGGATGATGGGCGCAGAAGCGGTGAACCTGCGCCCTCTGCCGGGCCTGCACGCGATGCAGATGGTCATTGCCGGTCCGGGGCCCGCCCGGCAGCACGATCGCGCGCCTCGCCCCGGAGGAAGGGGGGCCACTACGCCGCAGCTGACGCGGCGCGGCAGATGGGCCACCCGGCCGTCTTCCTTACCGGGCTCACAATGCACGACCTGGACACGGCCGAGCTGGAAGGCTTCCTCCGCGAGCGCTGCCCAATCCGCTCGACGCCGGGGGAGACAGCGGCTCAAGTTTGCGCCTAAGGCTCACCGTCCCGATCGTGAGCGACACGTTGGCGACTTCCTGAGGAGTGAGGTGGGTGGAGGGGACCGCGGACCGGGTGGGCCGATTCTCCAGTTTACGGGCGGGGGCAACCGGGTCCCCACGGGTCCGGTCGGGTGCCGATTCGGTTCCCGTTCGGCCGTGTGGCATCGAACTCATCCCCTAGGTCGCGCAAAGGGCGTGTCCCGTACCTGATTCCTGCCGCCCGGCGACCTACGTTGTCCCGGTGGAGCAGCCCAGGACACGTCCCCCGCAGCGCAGGCAGTCTCGCCAGGCCCCGCTGTCCCCGCAGGGCACCATCGAGGAGACCGCGACCGTCTACCGGGTGGTGAGCGCACCGGAGGGCCGTACGCGTCCGGTGCCGCCCGTCGTTCTCGCGCTGCGCAGGCTGCCGAACCCCCGGCTGACCGGGATCGGGGCCGGGCTCTTCGCCGCTGCCACCATGTTCGTACTGGCCTGTCTCGACCTGCTGGTCCTCGACGGTTCATCGGTGGTGTTCGGTGTGCTTTTCCTGCCGGTCTGCGCGCTGACCGCGCTGTGGGTGCGGCCCGCGGACCTGGTGACCGCGCCGATCATCGTGCCGATCGCCTTCGCCGTCGGCGTCGTCCCGATCGCCGGTGGCACGGGCGGTTTCGGCGGCCAGACCATGGCGGTCGTCACCGCGCTCGCCGTGCACGCCGGGTGGCTGTACGGCGGAACGCTCATCGCCGGGCTCATCGCGACCGTACGCAAGGTACGGCTGATGCGTCAGCGGCAGCGCCGCATGCTGCTCGCCGCGCAGACGGCCCGGCCCTCCTCCCGGGGACCGCGCCGCCCGCGGCGGTGAGTGCGGAGCCGCGAGCGGCGCGCAAGGCTCTAGTTGCGCTTGGCCGCCATCGCCGCGCCGACGATGCCGGCGTTGTTCTGGAGCTCCGCGGGCACCATCTCGGCCCGTACGTGCTCGATCAGGGGCAGGAACTTGTCGGCCTTGCGGCTGACCCCGCCGCCGATGATGAAGAGCTCGGGTGAGAACAGCATCTCCACATGGGCCAGGTATTTCTGCACCCGGTGCGCCCAGTGGTGCCAGCTCAGGTCCTCGTCCTCCTTGGCCTTGGTGGAGGCGTGCTTCTCCGCGTCGTGGCCGTTCAGCTCCAGGTGGCCCAGCTCGGTGTTGGGTACGAGCCGGCCGTCGCTGAAGAGGGCGCTGCCGATCCCCGTACCGAGCGTCAGGACGATCACGGTTCCCTTGCGGCCCCGGCCCGCGCCGAAAGTCATCTCCGCGACACCGGCCGCGTCCGCGTCGTTCAGCACGGTGACGGGGAGGCCGAGCCGGGCGCCGAGCAGTCCGCGGGCGTCCATGTCGATCCAGCCCTTGTCGACATTGGCCGCGGTACGGGTGACCCCGTCGGTGACCACGCCCGGAAAGGTGACGCCCACCGGGCCCGCCCAGTCGAAATGGCCGACGACCTCGGCCACGCACTCGACCACGTCCTTGGGCGTGGCCGGATGCGGTGTCAGTACTTTCTGGCGCTCCTGCGCCAGGTCTCCGCGGTCCAGGTCCACGGGAGCGCCCTTGATCCCGGATCCGCCGATGTCCACGCCGAAGATCTGCATGCAGTCCACGGTACGGGCAGGCTGCCCGGCCCACTTCCCGAAAGCCGGACGGCGTAAGCCGGGTGTCACTTCTCCTGGAGGGCTGCGGCCTCGGCGCGCAGGTCGCGGCGGAGTTCCTTGGGCAGCGAGAAGGTGATGGACTCCTCGGCCGCCTTCACGATCTCCACGTCCTCGAAACCGCGCTCGGACAGCCAGGCCAGGACGCCGTCGACCAGCACCTCGGGGACCGACGCCCCGGAGGTGACGCCGACCGTGGAGACACCCTCCAGCCAGGCCTCGTCGATCTCCTCGGCGAAGTCGACCAGGTGGGCGTCGTTCGCACCGGCGCCGAGGGCGACCTCGACCAGGCGAACCGAGTTGGAGGAGTTCTTCGAGCCGACGACGATCACGAGGTCCGCGTCCGCGCCCATCTGCTTCACCGCGATCTGGCGGTTCTGCGTGGCGTAGCAGATGTCGTCGCTGGGCGGCGAGATCAGGAGCGGGAACTTCTCCTTGAGCGCGCCGACCGTCTCCATCGTCTCGTCGACGGAGAGCGTGGTCTGGGAGAGCCAGACGACCTTCGACGGGTCGCGCACCTCGACACCGGCGACATCCTCGGGGCCGTCGACCAGTGTGATGTGGTCGGGGGCCTCACCGGAGGTGCCGATGACCTCCTCGTGGCCCTCGTGGCCGATCAGAAGGATGTCGAAGTCGTCCTGCGCGAAGCGGACGGCTTCCTTGTGGACCTTGGTGACCAGGGGGCAGGTCGCGTCGATCGTGGCGAGCTTCCGCTCGGCCGCCTCCTCGTGCACGGTCGGTGCGACGCCGTGCGCGGAGAACATCACGATCGAGCCCTCGGGGACCTCCGCCGTCTCCTCGACGAAGATCGCGCCCTTCTTCTCCAGGGTCTGTACGACGTACTTGTTGTGAACGATCTCGTGGCGCACGTACACCGGGGAGCCGTACTGCTCCAGGGCCTTCTCCACGGCGATCACGGCACGGTCCACCCCCGCGCAGTAGCCACGGGGAGCGGCGAGCAGGACGCGGCGAGGTGTCGTAACAGTCATGCGAACCATCGTAAGGCCGAGTCGAACGCGCGGATGATCAGCCCGCTGGCGAGACTGACGGGACTGGCAGGACCTGACGGGGCTGAAACCGTACGCGACTCTGGGAGGGCTCATGCCGGACACCGGCAGCGGCGGGACTACTGGGGTGGCGGGGGCGCATCAGGAAGGCGGGAGGCTGCGGCGGACACTCGGGTTCCGGGACCTGGTGGTCTACGGGCTCCTGTTCATCGCGCCGATGGCTCCCGTAGGGGTGTTCGGCACGCTGGACGCGAAGTCCGACGGTGCCGTCGCGCTGGTCTACGTCGCGGCGACGGTGGTGATGGCGTTCACGGCGTTCAGTTACGCCCAGATGGTGCGGGTCGCCCCACTGGCCGGTTCGGTCTTCGCGTACGCGCGCAAGGGGCTCGGGGAAGGGCCGGGCTTCATCGCCGGGTGGATGGCGATGCTCGACTATCTGCTGATCCCGGCGGTCGCCTATCTCTTCTCCGGGATCGCGCTGAACGCGCTGATGCCGTCGGTGTCGCGGTGGGTGTGGACGGCGCTCGCCGTCGTCGTCACCACACTGCTCAACCTCTGGGGTGTACGGGCCGCCGCCCGGGTCGGCTTCGCGGTGCTGGCGATGGAGATCGTGGTGCTGCTGGTGTTCCTGGTGTCGGCGGTGGTGGTGCTCGTACGGGACGGGGCGCAGCGCGGCTGGCTGACTCCGCTCACCGGTGATTCGGGCTTCTCCGCCTCGGCGGTGCTGGGGGCGGTGTCGGTGGCGGTGCTGTCGTATCTGGGCTTCGACGCGATCGCCACGTTCGCGGAGGAGGTGACCGGGGGCTCTGCGAAGGTGGCGCGGGCGCTGCTGTTCTGTCTGGTGCTGGCGGGTGTGCTGTTCGTGGCGCAGGCGTATCTGGCGGCGCTGCTCGAACCGATGACGTCGGCGGAGCTGGCCGCAGATCCGGCCGCGCAGGGGTCGGCCTTCTACGACACGGTGGACTCGGCGGTCGGCGGCTGGCTGCACGATCTGGTGGCCGTCAGCAAGGCGATCGGGGCGGCGTTCGCGGCCCTGGCGGGGCAGGCGGCCGCGGGACGGCTGCTCTTCGCGATGGCCAGGGAGCGGCGGCTGCCCTCGGTGCTCGCCAAGGTCGACCCGGGGTCCGGGGTGCCGCGGGTCGCGATCCTGCTGGCCGCGACGGTGACTCTGATCGCCGCGGTGTGGGCGGCCCGGCGCGCCGACGGGCTCGACCGTCTGGTGTCGGTCGTCGACATCGGTGCGCTGACGGCCTTCGTGCTGCTGCACGCGTCGGTGGTCGGCTGGTTCGCCGTGCGCCGGATGGCGGGACCGCCCAGCTGGTGGCGGCATGTGCTGGTGCCGGTGGTGGGCGCGGGGGTGCTGATCGCGGTGATCGTGGAGGCGACCCCGAGCGCTCAGGTGGTGGGGGTGTGCTGGTTCGCGGTGGGGCTGGTGGTGCTGGCGTTGCAGTGGGGGCGCGGCGTACGGCCTGGGGTGACGAGGGTGAGGTGAAGGGTGAACCGGCACTCCTGAGCCCCGGCGGTCCTGTCGTGGGCGCCCGATTGTCGGTGGGGGCGGATACGCTCGCTCGCATGGCTCTCCAGACGTCCGCGGAAGCTCCGCTGCCCGTAGGTGATGTGTCGCGGCTCATCGGCGGCTGGATCGACCGGCTCGGGGCGGTCTGGGTCGAGGGGCAGATCACCCAGCTGTCCCGGCGGCCGGGCGCCGGGGTGGTGTTCCTGACGCTGCGCGACCCGTCGCAGGACATCTCGGTGAGCGTGACGTGCTTCCGACAGGTCTTCGACCGGATCGCGGATGTGGTGACGGAGGGGGCGCGGGTCGTCGTCCTGGCCAAGCCGGAGTGGTACGCGCCGCGCGGCCAGCTGTCCCTGCGGGCCACGGAGATACGGCCGGTCGGCATCGGTGAGCTGCTGGTCCGCCTGGAACGGCTGAAGAAGTCGCTGGCCTCGGAGGGGCTCTTCGCGCTCGACCGGAAGAAGCCGCTGCCGTTCCTGCCGCAGCTGATCGGCCTGGTCTGCGGACGGGCGTCGGCGGCCGAGCGCGACGTGCTGGAGAACGCCCGGCGGCGGTGGCCCGCGGTCCGCTTCGAGGTGCGCAACGCGGCGGTGCAGGGTGTGCACGCGGTGAATCAGGTGGTCCAGGCGGTGAAGGAGCTGGACGATCTGCCGGACGTGGACGTGATCGTCGTGGCACGGGGCGGCGGCAGCGTGGAGGACCTGCTGCCGTTCTCGGACGAGCAGCTGATCCGGACGGTGGCCGCGTGCCGTACGCCGGTGGTGTCGGCGATCGGTCATGAGCCGGACTCCCCGCTGCTCGACCTGGTCGCGGACCTGCGCGCCTCCACGCCGACCGACGCGGCGAAGAAGATCGTGCCGGACGTGGGCGAGGAGCTGGACCGGGTGCGGCAGCTGCGTGACCGCGCGCTGCGGACGGTACGGGGGCTGCTGGACCGGGAGGAGCGCGGGCTGGCGCACGCCCTGGGCCGGCCGTCGATGGAACGTCCCCAGCGGATGGTGGACGAGCGCGCGGCCGAGATCGACGCGCTGGTCGGGAGGAGCCGGCGGGTGCTGGGGCATCTGCTGGACCGGGCGGACTCCGAGCTCGCCCACACCCGGGCGCGGGTGGTCGCGCTGTCACCCGCGGCGACGCTGGAGCGCGGTTACGCGGTGCTGCAGCGGGCCGACGGCCACGTCGTGCGGGATCCGGCGGAGGCGGGGGCGCCGGGCGAGGTGCTCCGGGCCCGGGTTTCGGGTGGCGAGTTCGCGGTGCGTGTGAGCGAGTGAACGGGGTCGAGGTGGCAGACCGGGCCGGGGTCGCAGACCGGACCGAAATCATGGACCGGGTCGAAATCATGGACGTACGAGGTCACGGGCCCCTGGCGGGCCGGAACGTAGGGTGGGGCGCATGACGGACGACGCGACTACGGCGGCGGGTGCCACGGGCACACTCGGCTACGAGCAGGCCCGCGACGAGCTGATCGAGGTGGTGCGCCGCCTGGAGGCCGGCGGTACGACGCTGGAGGAGTCCCTCGCGCTCTGGGAGCGGGGCGAGGAGCTGGCGAAGGTGTGCCGGCACTGGCTGGAGGGCGCGCGCGCCCGGCTGGACGCGGCCCTCGCGGGTCCGGCCGACGGCCAGGAGAACGGCGGCACGGCAACAGCCGACAACGGCTGAGGCCGTCCAGGACTGCTGCGGGGCCGGGCGGGAGCGCTGCGGCTGTCCGAGGCTGCTGCGGGACCGTGGAGCGCTGTGGAACGGATCACCCTGCCCAGTTTTAGTTGAAAGTTAACCTACTTTCCGGCTACCGTGGTCCTAGTCAGTCGATCCATCTGAACGTCCGGAAGGCAATACGCACGATGTCCCTCGCTCTTGACCCCGCCGCCCAGGACCTCCTCTTCCGTGAGGCCCGCACCGCCAACACCTTCACCGACGAGCCGGTGACCGAGGAGCAGGTCCAGGCGATCTACGACCTGGTCAAGTACGGGCCGACCGCGTTCAACCAGTCGCCGCTGCGCGTCGTCCTGGTCCGCTCCGACGACGCCCGCGCGCGTCTCGTGAAGCACATGGCCGAGGGCAACCAGCCGAAGACCTCGACCGCCCCGCTGGTCGCGATCCTGGCCACCGACAACGAGTTCCACGAGGAGCTCCCCGCACTGCTGCCGCACTTCCCGCAGGCCAAGGACGCGTTCTTCTCCGAGCGCCCGGTCCGCGAGTCGGCCGCCGCACTGAACGGCGCGCTGCAGGCCGCGTACTTCATCATCGGCGTCCGCGCCGCCGGTCTGGCCGCGGGCCCGATGACCGGCTTCGACGCCGCTGGCATCGAGAAGGAGTTCCTGGACGGCGACCACAGCCTGCTGATGGTCGTCAACATCGGCAAGCCGGGCGAGGACGCCTGGTTCCCGCGTCTGCCGCGTCTCGCCTACGACGAGGTCATCAAGACCGTCTGAGTCCGGCCCCCGCGCCGGACCGTCACCCCGGTCACCCGGCGTCACAGCCGTACGGAGGAAGGCCCTGGAGCACCGAGTGCTCCAGGGCCTTCCTCCGTACGCCGTGCGCGGACGCGCGGCAGCGTCAGGACGTCTTGAGTGCGGCGGCCATCTCCGCCAGCCGTTCCGGCGAGGCGGAACCCGTCACCACGGTGGTCGAACCCTTGTCGTGGCGCACCAGGGCGTCGTACTTCGAGCCCTCCCAGTGCTGCCAGGTCTCGCCCGCGACCTGCTGCGTACGCCCGGTGTTTTTGGCGTCCTGGCTGACCTCGGTGACGTACTTTTTCGCCGGGGACGTGGACTGTTCCACGGCGACGTACCTGCCCTCCGGGTCGAGGAAGCCCAGGTGCCAGCTGTTGCCCGCCTTGCGGTCGTAGCTGACCGAGGTCGGCTTCCACTTCCCGGTCAGTCCGTCCGGGGCTGCCACGGGGTACGGCGCCGCGCGGCGGGCCGTCAGGAGCTCCACCCGGTAGTCGACGGCCTTGACCGGGTTGGCGTTCTCGTCGTGCGGAACGAAGATGTAAACAACCCCTGCCGCGGCGGAGATGACCGCCATCGACAGGAACATGTCCCGCACCGTCTGCTTGCCTCGCTTGCTAGCCACGGGTCCATGGTCGCATTAGCCCCGACGGACCCGACCCGGGGGCAGGTGCTCATAAGTGACCCGGTCTGCTCATTTTGTCGACCTGACGATAGAGTCGCAGCACCCTCTTCCGGTCGTCGCCGTACAGAAAGGTGCGCTCCGATGTCCGAGCATCATCTGCCGTCTCAGCTCGAGGTCTCCCCCGAGGCCCCCGACCGCAACCTCGCCCTGGAGCTGGTCCGGGTCACCGAGGCCGCCGCCATGGCGGCGGGGCGCTGGGTGGGCCGCGGCGACAAGATCGGCGCCGACGGCGCCGCCGTGAAGGCCATGCGGACCCTCGTCTCCACCGTCTCGATGAACGGCGTCGTCGTCATCGGCGAGGGCGAGAAGGACGAGGCCCCCATGCTGTTCAACGGCGAACGCGTCGGCGACGGCACCGGCCCCGAGGTCGACATCGCCGTGGACCCGATCGACGGCACGACCCTGAACGCCAAGGGCATGCCGAACGCGATCGCCGTCCTGGCCGCCGCGGACCGCGGCGCCATGTTCGACCCGTCGGCCGTCTTCTACATGGACAAGCTGGTCACCGGCCCCGAGGCCGCCGACTTCGTCGACATCAACGCCCCCGTCTCGGTGAACATCCGCCGGGTCGCGAAGGCGAAGAACTCCGCTCCCGAGGACGTCACCGTCGTCGTGCTCGACCGCCCGCGTCACGAGGGCATCGTGAAGGAGATCCGCGAGACGGGCGCGCGGATCAAGTTCATCTCCGACGGCGATGTCGCCGGCTCCATCATGGCCGCCCGCGAGGGGACCGGCGTCGACCTGCTGATGGGCATCGGCGGCACGCCCGAAGGCATCATCTCGGCCTGCGCCATAAAGTGCCTCGGCGGCGTCATCCAGGGCAAGCTCTGGCCCAAGGACGAGGCCGAGCGCCGGCGCGCGCTGGACGCCGGGCACGACCTGGACCGGGTGCTGTCCACCGACGACCTGGTCAGCGGCGACAACGTGTTCTTCGTCGCGACCGGCATCACGGACGGCGAGCTGATGCGCGGCGTGCGGTACCGCGCGGAGACGGCGACCACCGAGTCGATCGTCATGCGGTCCAAGTCCGGCACCATCCGGAAGATCGACTCCACGCACCGGCTCTCGAAGCTGCGCGCCTACAGCGCGATCGACTTCGACCGCGCGAAGTAGACCCGGTCCCGGAGAGCTCCGGAAGACAGTGCGAGGTCTCCGGAGACACCACGCGAAGAGGCGCCCCCCATGTGCGGTGGGGGCGCCTCTTCGCGTGGTGCGTGCGGACACGGGCCCGTACAGGACGGCGCCGTCCGGACACGGGACCGTACGGACGCGAGCGCGCGGGCACGAAACCGCACGGATACGGACACGGGTGCGGGCCGGCGGCCGGACCGGCCGGGTCCGGGCCGGTCAGCCCGCCGCCGCGATCCGGCCCGTCGCGCCGGAGGACACGGCCGAGGCCTTGCGCTCCATCTCGCGACGTCTGCGACGGGCGAGCACCACACGACGCTCGGCGGCGGTGAGGCCGCCCCACACCCCGTACGGCTCCGGCTGTATGAGCGCGTGTTCCTGGCATTCGATCATCACCGGGCAGCGCGCGCAGACCCGCTTCGCGGACTCCTCGCGCGCGAGTCTGGCAGCAGTCGGCTCCTTCGACGGGGCGAAGAACAGCCCGGCTTCGTCCCGGCGGCACACCGCCTCCGAATGCCAGGGGCCGGCCTGGTCCTCCCGCGCGGGGGTGCGCTGGGGAGGGACGGCGGCGACCTGCAGGGGCTGATGCGGCAGTTGCAGCACGGTCTACTCCTGACGACGGCTTCGCGAGCGAGAGACGATGCAGCATTCCCTACCCGCTGTGCGCACGCCTATGCACTGAGTGGCACTCGGTTCCGGGTCGCGAAATAGCGGCCGGCCAGGAATCTGGCTTGTTTTCGAAGGGGAATCGAGGGAGTTCCCGGCGAGTTCCGGCAGGAGCTATCCGAGGTATTTGCGCAGCCGGTCCTGGAGATCCGCGATGAACTTCCCGCGCTTGGGCTTCGCCTCCACGCTACCGAACACGGAATAGCCGTTCACGACGACCACCGGCGCTTCGGGGTCCGCGGATTCCAGGGTGGCGACTTCGAAATTGCCGAAGACGCCCGTGCCGCTGCCGCGCAGCGAGATGTTCTCGGGGACCTTGACTTCGACACTCCCGAAGATGGAAGTCGCGTTGATGACCGTGAGTCTCTGACCGAAAAGCGCCTCGGTCAGATCGACCTCCACGCTGCCGAAGAGCGCGAAGGCGTTCGTACGGCTGCCGACCCGCCAGCGGCCCTTGCGGGTCGAGCTGCTGAAGATCGCCACCAGGTTGTCGGCGGGACCCATGGGGCTCTCGTGACCATGGACGCCGGGAGCGGCAGCCGTGCGGGCGGCGCCCGCCGGAGCGGGCAGGTCACGTACCAGCGGTTCCAGCTCGCCGACGGTCTTGGCGCGGTAGACCGCGTCGACCCGCTCGGCGTGCTCGTCGGCGGTGAGCCGGCCCTCGGCCATGGCTTCCCGCAGGATGTCCGCGATCCGGTCCCGGTCCGCGTCGGAGGCGCGGATACCGGCCGGCTCCACCGGGGCCACTGGCTGCTGGGGCTGCTTTTCGAGGTCCACCGGCCCAGCGTACCCAAACGCGATAGATCGCGACTAGCCCCCGCCGTGTCGCACCCCGCCCAGGAACGGCCCCCCGGAGTGGCCGAACTGAGCCTTACCTCACAGCTTCGGCGCTCCTGTGGCGTTCTACCCTGGTGGGTGCGCTGCCCAAGGGAGGTCAGCCGCCGTCTGCCGAGTGAGGAATGGCCGTAATGCCAGAGTTTGCGTACTCCGATCTGCTCCCGTTGGGAGAGGACACCACGCCGTACCGTCTGGTGACCTCCGAGGGTGTCTCCACCTTCGAGGCCGACGGTCGTACGTTCCTCAAGGTCGCGCCGGAGGCGCTGCGTACCCTGGCCGCCGAGGCCATGCACGACATCTCGCACTATCTGCGCCCCGCCCACCTGGCGCAGCTGCGGCGGATCGTGGACGACCCCGAGGCGTCGTCCAACGACAAGTTCGTCGCGCTCGACCTGCTGAAGAACGCGAACATCGCGGCGGCCGGCGTGCTGCCGATGTGCCAGGACACCGGCACCGCGATCGTCATGGGCAAGCGCGGGCAGAACGTGCTCACCGAGGGCGGTGACGAGGAGGCGCTTTCGCACGGCATCTTCGACGCCTACACCAAGCTCAACCTGCGCTATTCGCAGATGGCTCCGCTCACCATGTGGGAGGAGAAGAACACCGGCTCGAACCTCCCTGCCCAGATCGAGCTCTACGCCACCGACGGCGGCGCGTACAAGTTCCTCTTCATGGCGAAGGGCGGCGGCTCGGCCAACAAGTCGTTCCTCTTCCAGGAGACGAAGGCGGTGCTGAACGAGACCTCCATGATGAAGTTCCTGGAGGAGAAGATCCGTTCGCTGGGTACGGCCGCCTGCCCGCCGTACCACCTGGCGATCGTCGTCGGCGGTACGTCGGCCGAGTTCGCGCTCAAGACCGCGAAGTACGCCTCCGCGCACTACCTGGACGAGCTGCCTGCCGAGGGCTCCCCCACCGGCCACGGCTTCCGGGACAAGGAGCTGGAGGAGAAGGTCTTCGAGCTGACGCAGAAGATCGGCATCGGCGCCCAGTTCGGCGGCAAGTACTTCTGCCACGACGTGCGTGTCGTCCGCCTCCCCCGGCACGGCGCCTCGCTGCCCGTGGCGATCGCCGTGTCCTGCTCGGCGGACCGCCAGGCCACCGCGAAGATCACCGCCGAGGGCGTCTTCCTGGAGCAGCTGGAGAAGGACCCGGCCCGCTTCCTCCCGGACACCACCGACGAGCACCTCGACGAGGCGGGTGCCCGCGGCGAAGACGCTCAACGGCACAGTGTGAAGATCGACCTCAACCGCCCGATGGACGACGTCCTCGCCGAGCTGACCAAGTACCCGGTCAAGACCCGGCTCTCACTGACCGGCCCGCTGGTCGTGGCCCGCGACATCGCGCATGCCAAGATCAAGGAGCGGCTGGACGCGGGCGAGGAGATGCCGCAGTACCTGAAGGACCACCCGGTCTACTACGCGGGCCCGGCGAAGACGCCCGAGGGGTACGCCTCCGGCTCCTTCGGTCCGACGACGGCCGGCCGGATGGACAGCTATGTCGCGCAGTTCCAGGCGGCGGGCGGCTCGAAGGTGATGCTCGCCAAGGGCAACCGGTCCAAGCAGGTCACCGACGCGTGCGACGCGCACGGCGGTTTCTACCTCGGCTCGATCGGTGGGCCGGCGGCCCGCCTCGCGCAGGACTGCATCAAGAAGGTCGAGGTCGTCGAGTACGAGGAGCTCGGTATGGAAGCGGTCTGGCGGATCGAGGTCGAGGACTTCCCCGCGTTCATCGTCGTCGACGACAAGGGCAACGACTTCTTCACCGAGCCCGCCCCGGCACCGACGTTCACCAGCATTCCGGTGCGGGGCCCGGGTCTCGCCTGACCTGTCGGTACAAAGCATCACGGCCCCGCGGAGCGTTCCGCGGGGCCGTGCTCATGCCTCCAGCAGGCCCGATGTCGCGACCGGACAGCCGAGTTGGGCCCGGCTGTTGCTGCCCAGCTGCTCGGAGACCTTCCGCACATGCTCCGCGCCGTCACGGTGGCGCTGCTGCCGATCCCGGACGGGGGCCGGGGAAAGGACGCCCGGCCGGAATCGGAGGGGGATTCCGGCGAGGACGGGGAGAAGAAGCGGACCGGTGGCCGGAGGCGGCGGGGGCGGCCGGGCGCGTTGCTCGCGTCGGCGGCCGCGCCGGGACTCGGTCTGATGGTTGTGCTGCGGAGTGTCGACGCCTTCGGCTCGTCCTCCCACAACGCCGCACTGCCGGTCCACCCCGCCGCGCTCGACGCCGCCCACCCGGCCGTGTCCGTCAGCGCGTTCTGGTGTCTGTGGGCGGTGGGGAACGTCGTCGCGCAGCAGGTGATCCAGCGGTACGTCAGACGAACCGGGCGCACGGTGGGGGCGCCGGGCTTCGGGTACGGCACCTGTCTGATGTCCGGGGCTTTCATCCTCGCGTTCGCCGGGTTCCCATGGGCCGCGACCGTCGTGATCGCGCTGGCGGCGCGGGGGCGGCGGACGGGCTCACGGAGGTCTCGTACACCTCCCATCTGCAGACGCTCCCCGCCGATCTGCGCGCTCACGCCTTCGGGCTCTCCGCGACCCTGGAGAACCTCGGGTTCGGCGTCGGCATGATCCTGGTCGCCGCGGCCCTCGACCGGTTCAGCCCGCCGGCCGTCGTCGGCTGGTCGCACGGGGCGGCCATCGTGGTCGCCGTGGGGTTCCTGATCAGGGTGCCCGGCGCACGCGGGCGGGCCGCCGTTTCCGCCCCCCGTTCCGGCGCCGACCGCGCCGGTCCGGAGCGATGAGGTTCCCGTACGACGATATTCGGCCAATCTCGGCGGGCTCGGCGAGGGGCCGGGCGCACGCCGTGGTGTCCCGCACGCTCCCGGTGCCTGCCCCGGCACGCCCCTGCCCGCACCGGGGAACGCCGCCGCCGCGGACGGTCGGGCACCGCCGCTTTCACGCAGCGGGCCGCGCTGCGGACTTGCGCCGTACCGGCCCGCTTTGGTGGGTTGTCGGACGTTCCCGCACCACTCGGCCGGCCCGGCCCCGGGATACCCGCCCCTGAGGACCGGCACCCCCGCCGGATCGCCCGGGTGCCCGGAGGCCGGCCACGCCTCGCACACCGCCCGCACCGCGCCGCACCCAACGGCCCGGCGCGGGTTCCTCCACCCTCACCGTCGAACTCCGGAAAGGCGGACGCCCGATGACGCCGCTTACCCACCGCAGCCACACCGACGACCTGCTTTCCTTCATCAGTGCCAGCCCTTCCCCGTACCACGCGGTGGCAGGTTCCGCCGAGCGCCTGGAGAAGGCGGGCTTCCGTGAACTGCGGGGCACCGACGACTGGACGGGCACGACCGGCGGCAGCTTCGTCGCCCGCGCCGGTGCGTTGATCGCCTGGTACGTCCCCGAGGGGGCCCCGGCGCACACCCCCTTCCGGATCGTCGGCGCCCACACCGACTCCCCGAACCTGCGGGTCAAGCCCGCCCCCGACACCGCATCGGCGGGCTGGCGGCAGATCGGCGTGGAGATCTACGGCGGTGTTCCGCTGAACACCTGGCTCGACCGCGACCTCGGCATCTCCGGGCGGCTCGCGGTGCGCACCCCGGGCGGCGGGGTCGCCTCCCGGCTCGTACGGATCGACGAACCGCTGCTGCGGGTACCCCAGTTGGCCATCCATCTGGACCGTACGGTCAACGAGGCGCTCGCGCTCGACCCGCAGCGCCACGTCGCTCCGGTCTGGGCGCTCGGGCCGCGGGCGGAGGGTGCGCTGCTGCGCCGGGTCGCGGCGGCCGCCGAGGCGGACCCGGACGAGGTGCTCGGCTGGGACCTGATGCTCCATGACGTCCAGCCGCCCGGGTACCTGGGCGCCGACCGGGAGTTCGTGGTGTCGGCTCGGCTGGACAACCTGGTCTCGGTGCACGCGGGCGTCACGGCCCTGGCGGCCGCGGCGACCGCGGCCGACGAGCCGGCGTACATCCCGGTCCTGGCCGCCTTCGACCACGAGGAGGTCGGCAGCGGTTCGGCGACGGGTGCGCAGGGTCCGCTGCTGGAGCAGGTCCTGAGCCGCTCGGTCACCGCCCGCGGCGGCAGCCCGGAGGACTGGTCGCGGGCCCTGTCCGGGGCGTTCTGCGTCTCCGCCGACATGGCCCACGCGGTGCACCCCAACTACGCGGAGCGGCACGACCCGGACCACCGTCCGCTGCCGGGCGGCGGCCCCGCGCTCAAGGTCAACGTCAACCAGCGGTACGCCACCGACAGCACCGGCATGGCGGTGTTCGCGGCGGCGTGCGAGCGGGCGGGCGTGCCGTGGCAGCCGTTCGTCTCCAACAACGCGATGCCGTGCGGTACGTCGATCGGCCCGCTCACCGCTGCCCGGCTGGGCGTGGAGACGGTCGACGTGGGGGTGCCGGGGCTGTCCATGCACTCGGCGCGCGAGCTGTGCGGGGTCGAGGACCCCGGCCATCTGGCGGCCGCGCTCGGCGCGTTCATGACGTCCGGCTGATCCGCGCCGGACGGCCCGAAGAGGCGGAGCGGCACCGGACGCCCCGCCCCTTCTTCACGCACTCGTAGAACGGCGACCGCTACACGAACCGCTGCTGCGCGCTGCCGTCGCAGGCCTGGAGCTTCAGCGGGTCCTTCGCCGCCGCCAGCGTCAGGCACAGTCCGGTCGAGGCCGCCGGGCGCAAGGTACCCGACTGCTTCACGAACTGCTGGTTGGCCGCGCCCGAGCAGTTGTACAGGATGGCCGTGGCGCCCGCCTTGTAGTCGGCGCCAGGTATGTCCAGGCACCGGTCGTGGCTCAGCTCCGTACGGAGGGTCTTCGTACCGGAGTCGTACCACCAGCCCTGGTTGCGGCCGCCGTGGCAGTCCCAGCCGCCGATCTTCGTGCTGTTACCGGTCACCGAGCCGGGGGCGTCCACACAGGTGCCCGTCGCCTCGTTCTTCAGGGGCTTGAAGGCGTCGTCCCACGCCCCGGCCTGCAGTACCGGCTTTCCGGTGCTCGCCGGGTCGGCGCAGCTCGCCTGGCGCAGGTTGGAGTTGTAGATCTGGGTCAGGCAGGACGCGAAGGCGCCGTGGCCGCTCGCGTTCGGGTGGTAGGACTGCCGCAGGGAGTTGGAGTCCGGCGGGAAGTGTCCGAGGTCGATGTAGAGACCGCGGGCCCAGGTGGACTCGCTGCACACCTCGTGGCCGTGGAAGAGCCGGGAGTTGTCGAGGTAGAAGGCCCCGGTGTCGTCGGCGACCTTGCGCATGCCGCGCTCGAAGGCGGGGACGGCCACGTTGCGGCCCCAGGCCGCGTCGGAGTCGTACCCGGCGCAGCCGCCGGGAAGCTTCCCGGGGAAGCTGGGGTTGTCGTAGAAGTCCGGGCCGATGGGGCTCGGGTAGCCCATGACCACGAGCTTGTAGTCGTTGTCGGCGTAGCCGGCCCCCGACATGACGGTCTTCAGGTCGCGCACCGTCTTCTCGACCTTGGGGACGAGTCCGTCGACGCGCGCCTGCCAGCCGCCCTCGTACTTGGGCTGGCAGGTGCCCTGGGAGAGCACCCAGCGCTCGACGCAGTCCGTCATGACCGGGCCGAACTGGAGGTCGTCGTTGGCACCCGCCACCAGCACGATCATCTTGATGCGGGTATTGCGGGCCTTGATGGCGAGGTTGTCGCTCTGCACGAGCTCGTCGGCGTACTGCTTCGAGCCGCCGATCACGATGTTGCCGGTGTACGCGCCGGAGCAGGAGACGTTGTACGTGACGTCCGCCGGGATGCCGGTGCGGTGGATGGCGGAGTCGGGCGAGCGGTGGCACCAGTTGTCGGGGCCGTTGGTGCCGGCCTCGTACGTGCCGACGCCCTCGCCCGAGATCTCGCTGTCGCCGAGCGAGATCAGCCCGGTCTTGCGGTCCGCGAGCGGGCGCTCGGCCGGGTCGCCGTACAGCTTGGTGGCCTCCGCGGCGCGGATGGCCTCCAGCTCGGGCGACAGGGGGGTGGATGCGGTGGTGCTGGAACCGGACCGCTCCGTCGCACCGGCCGTACCGGCAGCCACGGTCATGCCGCCGACCGCCGCCGCCATGGCCGCGGCGGCCGCGACCGTACAGCGGAACCTGTGCCTCATGCGCCTCATTGCGCCTCCCCGGGTTGTGGTTACCCCCGGTATTTACTGGTCGGTAGGCATCTTGGGAATAGAAAGAACAAGACAAGTGCTCAACTTTTTCAGGAGGTTGAACGAGATGGACGACTCACAAGCAGGCGAGCGGTCCCCCGCGAGCGGTGGAGATTTCCGCGTCGAGCACGATTCGATGGGCGAGGTGAGAGTGCCCGCCGAGGCCAAGTGGCGGGCCCAGACTCAGCGCGCGGTGGAGAACTTCCCGGTCTCCGGCCAGCGCCTGGAACGGGCCCACATCGAGGCCCTGGCCAGAATCAAGGCGGCCGCGGCCAAGGTGAACGCCGAGCTGAAGGTGCTCGACCCGGACATCGCCGCGGCCATCCAGGAGGCCGCCGCCGAGGTCGCCGAGGGGCGCTGGGACGACCAGTTCCCGGTCGACGTCTTCCAGACCGGGTCGGGCACCTCGTCCAACATGAACACCAATGAGGTGCTTGCCACCCTCGCCACCGAACGGCTGGGCCGCGAGGTCCATCCGAACGACCATGTCAACGCCTCGCAGTCGTCCAACGACGTCTTCCCGTCCTCCATCCACATCGCCGCGACGGCGGCCGTCACCGGCGACCTGATCCCCGCCCTGGACCGGCTGGCGACCTCCCTGGAGCGCAAGGCCGCCGAGTTCGCGACGGTCGTGAAGTCGGGGCGTACGCATCTGATGGACGCCACCCCCGTCACCCTCGGCCAGGAGTTCGGCGGCTACGCGGCACAGGTCAGGTACGGCATCGAACGGCTGCGCGCCTCGCTCCCCCGCCTCGCCGAACTGCCGCTGGGCGGCACGGCCGTGGGCACCGGCATCAACACGCCGCCCGGCTTCTCCGCCGCCGTCATCGCCGAGGTCGCCTCCGCCACCGGGCTGCCGCTCGCGGAGGCCCGGGACCACTTCGAGGCGCAGGGCGCGCGGGACGGGCTCGTGGAGACCTCGGGCCAGCTCCGTACCATCGCCGTCTCGCTCACCAAGATCTCCAACGATCTGCGCTGGATGGCGTCCGGACCGCGCACCGGCCTGGCAGAGATCAACCTCCCCGACCTCCAGCCGGGCTCGTCGATCATGCCGGGAAAGGTGAATCCGGTCATCCCCGAGGCCGTCCTGATGGTGGCCGCCCAGGTGACGGGGAACGACACGACGGTCGCCGTGGCGGGCGCGGCGGGCAACTTCGAGCTGAACGTGATGCTCCCGGTCATCGCCAAGAACCTGCTGGAGTCGGTACGGCTGCTGGCCAACGCCTCCCGGCTGCTCGCCGACCGCACGGTCGACGGCATCACCGCCAACGTCGAGCGGGCCAGGGAGTACGCCGAGTCCTCGCCGTCCGTCGTCACCCCGCTGAACAAGTACATCGGCTACGAGGAGGCGGCGAAGGTCGCCAAGAAGTCCCTCGCGCAGCGCCGCACCATTCGCGAGGTCGTACTGGACTCGGGCTACGTCGAGCGGGGCGACCTCACCGTGGAACAGCTCGACGAGGCGCTCGACGTGCTGCGTATGACCCACCCGTGATCTGCGTCGCAGCTCGGCCCTGTCGTCGAACTGCCGTCGCCGCTCGGCAGACGGCAGTTCGACGACAGACCCCAGGGGGTTTCCGGTCCCTCTAAGATCCGTCCATGGCAGGTACCGGAGACATCGAGCACTGGGCGCCGGGTGATCAGATCCTGTGGCGCTACCGCCGCAACGGCGCGCCGGCGGGGTCCGGGGCGCCGGAGCGGGCCCCGGACCCGTTCCACATCTGCCGCCCCGTCACCGTCGTCCAGGACACCGACGAACTGCTCGCGGTGTGGGTGGCGCCGGGCACCGAGTGTGTGAAGCCGGTGCTGGCGAACGGCAGGGAGGTGCACGCCGAGCCGCTCGCCACCCGCTACACCGCCCCGCGCACCACCGCGCGCTCCCCCTGGCTGGGAAACGGTGTGCTGAAGCTGGCCCGGCCCGGTGAGCCGTGGTCGGTCTGGCTGTTCTGGGAGCCGGTCTGGCAGTTCCGCAGCTGGTACGTGAATCTGGAGGAACCGCACACCCGCTGGCAGGGCGGCGTCGACTCCGAGGATCACTTTCTCGACATCTCCGTGTATCCGGACCGCAGCTGGGTCTGGCGCGACGAGGACGAGTTCGCCATGGCGCAGCGGGCCGGCCTGATGGCCCCGCGGACCGCGCGGCGGGTGCGGGAGGCGGGCCGGGCCGCCGTCGGGCTGATCGAGGAGTGGGGCGCTCCGTTCCGGGACGGCTGGGAGGACTGGCGGCCCGATCCACAATGGCGTGTTCCCGCGCTTCCGGATGACTGGGACCGCACCCCCTCGTATACGCCGTCGTGAGACCCTTGATGCACCCCAGGGGGACAAACGTAGGATCGTCCTCCGGGCTGCCGCTCCGACCCAACCGGGAGGCGCGGCGCGCGAACTGACCACAAGTCATCGCACGAGCACCGCGTACTGCATGAGCTGTATGAGCCACATCAGACGTATGAATCGTATGAACCACTACGAGGGGGTGGAGACGTGCTCGCTGTTGCCTGCCCCGTCGCCGGAAACGTTGTCACCGGCCAACCCCGCAAGCATCCGGTTTCAGCCCCTCGTTCCGGGGCATCCGGTGACAGCCGTTGTTATCGCCGCTCTTGCCGGGGCACAGTAACGCCCCACGAGGTGATTGCCTCATACAACCGGCCCGGACGGACGGAACCCCACGCGTGACGGAGCACCCCACCTCCCACGAAGGCCGGCAGCCTCTCGCCGCCCGGTCGCAGGAACGCACCCGGCCGCGGCAGCAGGACGCCGCGCCGGCCGCTTCCCCTGCCACCGCCGCGATCCCCGGCCCGGCCGCGGCTCCGGGGCCGGCAGCCGGCCCCGCGACCGGCCCCGCAGGACTCGACCCACAGGCCGCAGCCCGTCGCGAGGGCGACCGGCTGCGTTTCGTCGGGGCAGCCACCCGGCGGATCGCCCGCGGCATAGACCTGGACGAGATCGTGCTGGGCCTGTGCCGGGCCAGTGTGCCGACGTTCTCCGACGCCATACTGGTCTACCTCCGCGACCCGCTCCCGGTCGGTGACGAGCGGCCGGTCTCCCCCTTCGTGCTGCGGCTGCGCCGGTCCGACCGGCTGCGGCTGAGCGAGGAGACGGACAGCTTGTCGGAGACCGAGCGGCTGCGGCTGCCCGTCATCGATCCGCACGGCGATCTGATGCCCGCGGCCGAGCTGTGCGAGGTCCGCTCCGGCGGCGCGCTGGCCGAGGTGCTGCGCGGGGTACGGCCGGTCTTCGGGGACTCGGCGGCGGCCCGTGCCGCGCTGCCCGAGCTGCTCGGCGCCGGCCGGACCGTACCCACCGGACACCGCGCGATCCTCGCCCCGCTGCGCGGCCGGCGGCGGGTGATCGGCGCCGCCGTCTTCCTGCGCGGCACGGAGCGGCCGCCCTTCGAGTCCAACGACCTGCTGGTCGCGGCCCAGCTGGCGACGCACACCGCGCTCGGCATCGACAAGGCCGTGCTGTACGGGCGCGAGGCGTACATCGCCGACGAGCTCCAGCGCACCATGCTGCCCGACTCGCTGCCGCAGCCGACCGGCGTCCGGCTCGCCTCCCGCTATCTCCCGGCCGCCGAGACGGCCCGGGTCGGCGGCGACTGGTACGACGCGATCCCGCTGCCCGGCAGCCGGGTCGCCCTGGTCGTCGGCGACGTCATGGGCCACTCCATGACGTCCGCGGCGATCATGGGCCAGCTGCGCACCACCGCGCAGACCCTGGCCCAGCTCGACCTGCCGCCGCAGGAGGTGCTGCACCACCTCGACGAGCAGGCCCAGCGGCTCGGCAGCGACCGCATGGCGACCTGCCTGTACGCGGTGTACGACCCGGTCGCGCACCGGATCACGATCGCCAACGCCGGGCATCCGCCGCCCGTCCTGCTCCACCTGGGCGGCCGTGCGGAGGTGCTGCGGGTGCCGCCGGGCGCCCCGATCGGCGTCGGCGGGGTGGACTTCGAGGCCGTCGAGCTGGACGCGCCCGCGGGAGGCACGCTGCTGCTGTACACCGACGGCCTGGTGGAGTCCCGGCTGCGGGACGTCTGGACCGGGATCGAGCAGCTGCGCGAACGGCTCGCCGCCACCGCCCGCCTGACCGGCCCGGACCACTCGCCGCCGCTGGAGGCGCTCTGCGACGACGTGCTGGACATGCTCGGTCCGGGCGACCGGGACGACGACATCGCGCTGCTCGCCGCCCGGTTCGGCGGCATCGCACCGAGCGATGTCGCCTACTGGCACCTCGAACCGGAGGAGACCGCGCCGGGCCGGGCCCGCAGGCTGGCCCGCCGCGCGCTCAGCCGCTGGGGTCTCGACGATCTCTCCGACTCGGTGGAGCTGCTGATCAGCGAGGTGGTGACCAATGCGGTGCGTTACGCGGAGCGGCCGGTGACGCTGCGGCTGCTGCGCACCGACGTGCTGCGCTGCGAGGTCGGCGACGACTCCCCGCAGCTGCCCCGGCAGCGCCGGGCGCGTGACATGGACGAGGGCGGGCGCGGCCTGTTCCTGGTGAACCGGCTGGCCAGGCGGTGGGGGGCGACACGCCTCTCGACCGGCAAGGTGGTCTGGTTCGAGATGCCGTCCCCGGGCCAGTAGCCGGGCCGGCGAAGGAGCGGCACAAGGGCATGGAACGGGCGCGGGGCAGAGCCCTGTACGCACGGTAGTGAAATGTTGCCGACCTCCTGTCGGCGGGTTTGACTTCAGTCGTGAACGAGACGGCCTGACCGAACCCCCCACCGACGGGAGGACGCTCGTGTCCGAGGAATCGAAGACCAAAAACACCCCGTACACCACGAACAATGCCGGAATCCCGGTGGAGAGCGATGAACACTCGCTCACTGTCGGATCCGACGGACCGATCCTGCTCCAGGACCACTACCTCATCGAGAAGATGGCCCAGTTCAACCGCGAACGGGTCCCCGAACGAGTGGTTCACGCCAAGGGATCCGGCGCGTACGGCACCTTCAAGGTGACCAACGACGTCAGCCAGTTCACCAAGGCCGACCTGTTCCAGCCGGGCAAGCAGACCGCCATGCTCGCCCGGTTCTCCACGGTCGCCGGGGAGCAGGGTTCCCCCGACACCTGGCGGGACCCTCGTGGATTCGCCCTGAAGTTCTACACCGAGCAGGGCAACTACGACATGGTCGGCAACAACACACCGATCTTCTTCGTACGTGACCCCATGAAGTTCCAGGACTTCATCCGCTCGCAGAAGCGCCGTCCGGACAGCGCGGTGCGCGACCACGACATGCAGTGGGACTTCTGGACCCTGTCCCCCGAGTCCGCGCACATGGTGACGTGGCTGATGGGCGACCGGGGCATCCCGAAGACGTACCGCCATATGAACGGCTACAGCTCGCACACCTACATGTGGGTCAACGCGGGCGGCGAGCGGTTCTGGGTGAAGTACCGCTTCAAGACCGACCAGGGCATCGACTTCTACACGCAGGACGAGGCCGACCGGATGGCCGGTGTGGACGGCGACGTCCACCGCCGCGACCTGTTCGAGGCGATCAAGCGCGGTGACCATCCGAGCTGGACGCTGTACATCCAGGTCATGCCGTTCGACGACGCACCCGACTACCGGTTCAACCCGTTCGACCTCACGAAGGTGTGGCCGCACGGCGACTACCCGGAGATCGAAGTCGGCCGGATGACGCTGAACGAGAACCCGGAGGACTTCTTCGTCCACATCGAGCAGGCGTCCTTCGAGCCGTCGAACCTGGTGCCCGGCATCGGTCCGTCGCCCGACAAGATGCTGCTCGGCCGGCTCTTCTCGTACCCGGACACCCACCGGTACCGGATCGGCCCGAACTACGCGCAGCTGCCCCCGAACCGTCCGCGGTTCGGCCGGAACTCGTACGCGAAGGACGGCCCGATGCGGTACGAGCCGAGCCGTACGGGAGCGGTCTACGCGCCGAACTCCTACGGCGGCCCGGCGGCGGACACCGCGCGCTACGGCGACCCGGCGGGCTGGGCGACGGCGGGCGAGATGGTCCACGAGGCGTACAAGCTGCACAGCGAGGACGACGACTGGGGCCAGGCGGGCACGATGGTGCGCAAGGTGCTCGACGACGCGGCCCGCGAGCGGCTGGTAGGGAACATTTCCGGCCATCTGCTGGACGGGGTGAGCGCCCCGGTCCTGGAGCGCGCGCTGCAGTACTGGCGCAACGTGGACAAGGACCTCGGCGACCGGATCGCCAAGAAGGTCAACGGCGGCTGACCCACGGAAAGACCCGCGGGAAAGGGGTCAGGGGCGGTGCCGGCCGGCACCGCCCCTGACTCATGTGTTCACCGCCGGCTCAGGCGCTCATCGGGCGGGAGGAGCGTTGTTGACGATGTTGTTCTCGTTGCCGTCGGCCGGCTTGCCAGGGACCCCGCCGCTGCCCGGCAGCTCCGGGGACTGGGTCGGCGGCGGCACGTCCGGCGACTTGCTCGGCGGCGGCACGTCCGGCGACTTGCTCGGCGGCACGTCGGGCGACTTGCTCGCGCTCTGCGAGGGCACGTCCGGCGACTGCGACGCGGTCGTGTCGGTGCTCGCCGTCTGCGAGGGGGTCGTCGACGGCGAGGACGGGACGGTGGACTGTCCGCGCTCGACGTCCTCCAGGTCGAACTGGGCACTGGAGCCGCCGCCCAGCGCGCCGAGCGTGTAGTCCGCCCAGATCTGCGCCGGGAAGCCACCGCCGTTGGCCCGGCCGGAGTTGGCCGTGCCGGTCAGGCTGACCTGGCCGCCGCCCTCCTTGGGCGATTCGCCGAAGAGCGCGACGACGGTGGTGAGCTCGGGGGTGTAACCGGCGAACCAGGCCGACTTGTTGTTCTCCGACGTGCCCGTCTTACCCGCCGCCTCGTACGCCGAGGTGTTGGCCGCCCGGCCGGAGCCGCTGTCCACCACGCCGGTCAGCACGGAGGTCACGGTGTCGGCGGACTTGCGGCTGATCACCTGGCTGCCGATGCCCTCGACCGGCTCGACCGTCCGCTCACGGTGCTTGGCCGACTTCACGATGTACGGGGTGACCTTCTTGCCGTGGTTGTCGAGCGTGGCGTACGCGCCCGCCATGTCCCAGGTCGAGGCGTTCATGGTGCCGAGCGTGATGGCGGGGCGCTCGGGGAAGTTCTTGTCCGGTACGCCGAGGGCCAGCGCGGTCTTCTTCACCGCGGGCGGGCCGACGTCGACGACCATCTGCGCGAAGGCCGAGTTGATCGACGCGTTCATCGCCTTCTGCACGGTGACGCTGCCGTAGCTCTGCTCGTCCTCGTTCTCCGGGGCGAACGGGGTGTCGCTGCCGACCACGGGCCGCTTGCTGGTGCCGTCGTAGCGGGTGTTGACGCCGATCAGGTCGCCGTCCTGGGTCTTCGACTCGTTCTCCAGCGCGGAGGCGAACACCAGCGGCTTGAAGGTGGAGGCAGGCTGGTAGTCCTGGCGGGTGGCGTTGGAGATGTAGTGCTCGGTGTAGCCCACTCCGCCGTACATCGCGACGACGGCGCCGGTCTTCGGGTCGACGGAGGTGGCGCCCGCCTGGACGGTCGCGTCGACCTTGTTGCCCTTGCGGTCCAGCTTGGACTCCAGCTGGCGGTTGACGGACTGCTCCAGCTGCTTCTGCCGCTTCTTTTCGATGTTGAGCGTGAAGGTCCAGCCGCCGGCCCGCCGCATATCCGCGGTGATGCCCTGCTTGTCCAGCTCCTGGTTGGCCGCCTCGACGAGGTAACCGGTCTGGCCCTCCATGCCCTTGGCCGGCTTGGCCTTGCCCGGGACCGGGAATTCGAGCTTGTCGCGCTCGGCCTTGTCGAGCCAGTGCATCTCGACCATGTTGTCGAGGGTATAGGCCCAGCGGTCCTTGACCAGCTTCTTGCCCGTCGGGGTGGCGGTCTGCCAGTCGTACTGGCTGGGGGCCTGGAGCACAGAGGCCAGGTAGGCGCCCTGGGAGACGGTGAGGTCCTTTGCGTCGACCCCGTAGTAGGCCTGCGCGGCGGCCTGGATGCCGCTCGCGCCGCGCCCGTAGTACGCGGTGTTGATGTACCCGGCGAGGATGTATTCCTTGCTCTTCTTGCTGTCGACCTTGAGCGAGATCACCAGTTCCTTGAGCTTCCGGCTGATCGTCGGGTCCTGCGTCAGGTAGTAGTTCTTCACGTACTGCTGGGTGATGGTCGAGCCACCCTGCTTGCCCTTGCCGCTGAGGGTGTTGAGGATGCCTCGGGTGGTGCCCTTCAGGTCGATGCCCTCGTCGTCGTAGAAGGACTTGTTCTCGGCGGCGACGAAGGCGTGCTGCACCTTCAGGGGGACCTCGGCCAGGTCCACGATCTGACGGTTGACCCCGTCCGTGCCGGTCCGGGTCAGCAGTGACCCGTCGCTGTACTGGTAGACGTTGCTCTGCCGCTCGGCCAGGGCGTTGGCCTTCGGGATGTCCACGTACATGTAGAGGGCGACGAAGGCGCCCATGATCAGCAGGCAGAACCCGAGGAAGGTGCCCAGCATCTTCTTCCAGGTGAAGAGTCTGCGTATGCCGCCGCTCTTCGCGGCCCGCCGCGCTCCGCGCCGCTGGGCTCGTCGCGCATCCGCTCGACCCATCGCTGTGTTGCTCCCGTTTCTCTGCTCGACCAGATCCGCTCAGCCAAACCAGCTAACACCGTCGGCCAGGACAAAAAGCGAGCGATGCGGTCTTTTACGGACGTGACAATCAGCACCCGTTCTTAAGGGAACCGACTCATGAAGGGTGCCCAAGGTTGCGAACACAGGTAATGTGTAATCACATTGCTAGCACTGAGCCGGACTTTCCAAACGGGGGATCCCATGACCGATCACGACAATCCACACACAGTGACCACCCTTGCCGCCGACCTCGCTCCCGACACGCCCCAGATGCCCGAGCCGCAGGTGAGAGAGGTGTCGGCGCACAGCATTCCCGGCGGTCTCGGACTGCTGCTGACCGTGGTCGGCGTGATCACCGGCATCGGTCTCGCCATCGTCGGCGGTGTGGTCGGCTCGAACGGCAACAACGGCCTGGGCATCCCGGTCTGCATCTTCGGGGTGCTTCTCGTCATCGTCTCGTTCTTCTGCATGACGGGTGTGAAGATGGTCGCACCGGGCGAGGCCCGGGTGATCCAGCTCTTCGGCCGGTACGTCGGCACGATCCGCGCCGACGGGCTCCGCTGGATCAATCCGCTCACCAGCAGCCGGAAGATCTCCACCCGGGTCCGCAACCACGAGACCGCGGTCCTGAAGGTCAACGACGCCTACGGCAACCCGATCGAGCTCGCCGCGATCGTCGTCTGGAAGGTCGAGGACACCGCGCAGGCGCTCTTCGAGGTCGACGACTTCCTGGAGTTCGTCGCCACCCAGACCGAGGCGGCCGTCCGGCACATCGCGATCGAGTACCCGTACGACGCCCACGACGAGGGCGGCCTCTCGCTGCGCGGCAACGCGGAGGAGATCACCGAGAAGCTGGCCGTGGAGCTCACCGCCCGGGTCCAGGCCGCCGGCGTACGGATCATCGAGTCGCGCTTCAGCCACCTCGCGTACGCCCCCGAGATCGCCTCCGCGATGCTCCAGCGCCAGCAGGCCGGCGCGGTGGTCGCGGCCCGGCAGCAGATCGTCGAGGGTGCGGTCGGCATGGTCGAGATGGCGCTCACCCGGATCGCCGAGCAGGACATCGTCGAGCTGGACTCGGAGCGCAAGGCGGCCATGGTCAGCAATCTGATGGTGGTCCTGTGCGGTGACCGCGCGGCCCAGCCGGTGCTGAACACGGGCACTCTTTACCAGTGACCGAACAGACCCCGCCGGCCCGCAGGACCCCGCCGCAGCGCAAGCAGATGCTGTTGCGGCTGGATCCCGCGGTGCATGACGCGCTGGCCCGCTGGGCCTCGGACGAACTGCGCAGCGCGAACGCGCAGATCGAGTTCCTGCTGCGCAGGGCGCTGGCCGAGGCGGGCCGCCTGCCGGGCACGGCACGGCCGATCCCCCGCCGGGGGCGACCCCCGAAGGATGCTCCGGGCCCGCCCGGCACCTGAGCTCCGGGGTTCCGGAAGTCGGGATTCCGGAAGCGGAACCCCGGTATACACCAGGGGTATACACGCCGAGTACAGTGCTCGGCATGTCAATCGGTCACACCCTGCTCGGACTCCTGGAGTCCGGCCCCCGCCACGGCTACGACCTCAAGCGGACGTTCGACGAGAAGTTCGGTCACGACCGCCCCCTGCACTACGGCCAGGTCTACTCGACCATGTCCCGGCTGCTCAAGAACGGCCTCGTCGAGGTCGACGGCGTGGAGAGCGGCGGCGGCCCGGAACGCAAGCGGTACGCCATCACCGAGGCCGGGATCACCGATGTCAGCTCCTGGCTCGCGCAGCCGGAGAAGCCCGAGCCGTACCTCCAGTCGACGCTCTACACCAAGGTCGTCCTGGCCCTGCTCACCGGCCGCAGCGCCGAGGCCCTGCTGGATTCCCAGCGCACCGAGCACCTGCGCCTGATGCGCATACTCACCGACCGCAAACGCAAGGGCGACCTCGCCGATCAGCTGATCTGCGACCACGCCCTCTTCCACCTCGAAGCCGATCTGCGCTGGCTGGAACTGACCGCCGCCCGGCTCGACCGGCTCGCCGCGGAGGTGGTCGCGTGATCCCCGCCGGCTCCCTGCTCAGCGCCGACGGCCTGCACAAGGCGTACGGCCATACGCCCGCGCTCGACGGCGCGTCGTTCTCCATCCACCCCGGTGAGGTCGTCGCCGTGATGGGCCCCTCCGGCTCCGGCAAGTCCACCCTGCTGCACTGCCTCGCCGGCATCGTCACCCCCGACCGGGGCACGATCACCTACGCGGGCCGCGAGCTCTCCGCGATGTCGGACGCCCAACGCAGCGCCCTGCGCCGCACCGAGTTCGGCTTCGTCTTCCAGTTCGGCCAGCTCGTCCCGGAGCTGACCTGTGTGGAGAACGTCGCCCTGCCGATCCGGCTCAACGGCGCCAGGCGCAAGGACGCCGAGCGCACCGCCCGCCACTGGCTGGAGCGCCTGGAGGTCGAGACCGTCGGCGCCAAGCGGCCCGGCGAGATCTCCGGCGGGCAGGGACAGCGCGTCGCCGTGGCCCGCGCGCTGGCCGCATCGCCCAAGGTGATCTTCGCCGACGAGCCGACCGGCGCCCTGGACTCCCTCAACGGCGAACGGGTCATGGAGCTGCTCACCGAGGCGGCCCGGTCGACCAACGTCGCCGTGGTCCTGGTGACCCACGAGGCCCGGGTCGCCGCGTACTCCGACCGCGACGTCACCGTGCGCGACGGCCGGACCCGCGACCTGGAGCACGCCGTATGACGCTGCTCGACCGGAAGGAGGCGCCGGCCGCGGCACCGCCCGTGCCCAGCCCGCCGACCGGCGCCGCCGCCTGGTTCCGCGACCTCGGCCTCGGCATCCGCTTCGCCTCCGGCGGCGGGCGCGAGGGCTGGACCCGCACCCTGCTGACCGCCGTCGGCGTCGGTCTCGGTGTGGCACTGCTGCTGACCGCCGCCTCGGCACCGCATCTGCTCCAGGAGCGTTCCGCGCGCAGCGAGGCCCGCGCCGAGAGCACCGTTCCCGGCGGGCCCGACGCGCAGGCCAGGAAGACCGACGCCTCGGTGCTGCGGATCAACTCGGAGACCGAGTACCGCAGCCGTACCGTCGAGGGCTGGCTGATGCGCGCGGACGGTACGCACCCGGTCGTCCCGCCGGGCGTCGCACGCTTCCCCGGCGCGGGCGACATGGTGGTCTCCCCCGCGCTGAAGGAACTGCTGGGCTCCTCGGAGGGCAGCCTCCTCAAGGAGCGGCTGCCGTACCGGATCACCGGCACGATCGCCGACTCCGGCCTGGTCTCGCCGGGCGACCTGGTCTACTACGCGGGCAGCGACACCCTGACCCCCGCCGACGGCGGCCACCGGATCGCCGGTTACGGCGATCCGGGGCAGGGCGAGGAGATGCCGCCCGTCCTCGTCGTGCTGATCATCATGATCTGCGTGGTACTGCTGGTGCCGATCGCGATCTTCATCGCGACGGCGGTGCGGTTCGGCGGCGACCGCCGCGACCGCAGGCTCGCCGCGCTGCGGCTGGTCGGTACGGACATCCGGATGACCCGTCGGATCGCGGCCGGCGAGGCCCTGTTCGGGGCGCTCCTCGGCGTGCTGACCGGGGCGGTGCTCTTCCTGCTGGGGCGCCGATTCATCGGTCACATCGAGGTGTGGAACGTCAGCGTCTTCCCGTCCGACCTGGTGCCCGACCCCGCGCTGACGGCGCTGGTCGTCGTCTCGGTCCCGGTGGCGGCGGTGCTGGTCACGCTGGTCGCGATGCGCTCGGTGGTGATCGAACCGCTCGGCGTCGTACGGGGCGGCGGCAACCGCCGGCGCCGGCTCTGGTGGCGGCTGCCGATGCCGGTCGCGGGCCTGGCGGTGCTCTGGATGACCGGCAAGGTCGACGAGTTCACCCCGGTCAACCCGTATCCGATCGCGGGCGGGGCCGTGCTGGTCCTGGTCGGGCTCGCGCTGCTGCTGCCCTGGCTGGTCGAGGCGTGCGTGAACCGGCTGCACGGCGGCCCGGTGCCCTGGCAGCTCGCCACCCGCAGGCTCCAGCTGAGCAGCGGGGCCGCCTCCCGCGCGGTGAGCGGCATCACGGTCGCGGTCGCGGGAGCGGTGGCGCTGCAGATGCTGTTCGCCGCGGTGGGCGACGAGTTCAGCAGGGTGACCGGGCAGGACCCGTCGCGGGCCCAGTTCTACACGTACTCCGAGAAGGTCGAACTCGGGGCGGCCACCCGGACCATCGAGGAGTTCAAGGCCACCAAGGGGGTGGACGCCGTCATCGGGAAGGTCGAGACGTACGCCACCAGGCCCGGCAAGTACTCGAAGTCCGACGTCCAGCCGACCACCAGTCTCATCGTCGGTGACTGCGCGACCCTGCGCGAACTCGCCCGGATCGGCTCCTGCGCGGACGGCGACACCTTCGTGGCTCACCCCAGGAACGACAAGGAGATGTCCGACTGGGTCGATGTGACGGCCCGCAAGGGCGAGGAGGTCCTGATCGGCTCGGGCTACGGCCAGAAGCCGATGCGGTGGACCCTGCCCGCCGGCTCCCGGACGGTCCAGGCCCGCCACGATCCGCTGGGCGAGGACTCCTGGGGCATCATGGCCACCATCGGCGCGCTCGACCCGAGCAAGCTGCCGGGCGCGACGACCCAGGCGCAGATCCGGGTCGACGAGAGCGTCGAGGACGCCGCGGAGTACGTACGGAACACGGCGGCCCGGATCGACCCCGCGATGCGGGTCGCGTCCCTCACGTCGAAGACCCGTGACGAGAAGTACGCCAGTGTGCAGCGCGGCCTCCAGGTCGGCGCGACCTCGACGCTGCTGCTGATCGCCGCCGCGATGCTGGTCTCCCAGCTGGAGCAGCTGCGCGAACGCAAGCGCCTGCTGTCGGTCCTGGTCGCCTTCGGTACCCGGCGCTCCACCCTCGGCTGGTCGGTGCTCTGGCAGACCGCCGTACCCGTGGTCATCGGGCTGACGGTCGCCGTGGCGGGCGGGCTCGGCCTGGGCGCGGCGCTGATCACCATGCTCGACAAGAAGATCACCGACTGGTGGCTGTTCGTGCCGATGACCGGCGCGGGTGCGGCGCTGATCCTGCTGGTCACGCTGGTGTCCCTGCCCTCGCTGTGGCGCATGATGCGGCCGGAGGGCCTGCGCACGGAGTGACGGAGCGGTGGTGAACGGAGGGGGTGCGGTCCTGCGGAACCACACCCCCTTCAGTCGATTCAGCCGCTTCGGTCGTTCCGCGGGCCGCCCGCCACCCGTACCGGCAGCCCCCGCATCGCCTCCCGCAGCGCCGCCGCGAACTCCTCGAACTCCTCGTGCCGCGCCGCCCCGGTCCGCATCCCCAGCGCCACCCGCCTCGACGGTGCCGGCTCCGCGAAGTACCCGGTGATCAGCGCCTCGTTGCGGCCGGTCTCGACCGTCACCGCGGTCCGCGGCAGCAGCGTCACCCCGAGCCCGCCGGCCACCAGCTGGACCAGCGTGGAGAGCCCGGCCGCGGTCGTGGTGACCGGCGCCCCCTCCGTGCGGCCCGCCTCCCGGCAGATGTCCAGGGCCTGGTCGCGCAGGCAGTGCCCCTCGTCGAGCAGCAGCAGCGGCAGCTCGCGCAGCGCCTCGCGCGGAATGTCGACGCGCCCGCCCAGCCAGTGGTCCTGCTCCATCACCAGGACGAAGTCCTCGTCGAAGAGCGGGAGTTCGGTGACACCCGGCACCCCGAGCGGAACGGCGAGCAGCAGCAGATCGAGCCTTCCCGCGGCCAGCCCCTCCAGCAGCGAGGAGGTCTGCTCCTCGTGCACCTGGAGGTCGAGCTCCGGGTAGCGCTCATGGACCAGCCGCAGCACCGTCGGCAGCAGGTAAGGGGCGACGGTCGGGATCACTCCGAGCCTGAGCACCCCGGTGAACGGCGCCCGGACCGCCTCGGCCTCCTCCATCAGCTCGCCGACGGCCTCCAGCACCGCGCGGGCCCGCACCGCGAGCCGCTCCCCGGCCGGCGACAGCAGGACCTTTCGCGTCGTACGCTCGATGAGCTGGACACCCAGTGCCTCCTCCAGCGCCGACACGGCCCCGGACAGCGCCGGCTGACTCATCCCGATTGCTGCCGCCGCGTCCCTGAAGTGCAGATATTCCGCGACGGCCACGAAGGCGCGCAGCTGCGACAGGCTGGGTTGTTTGGGCCTGCTGCCCTGATTTCCCTGAGCCACTGATAGGCACCTCCGATCACCACGGCCGAGTGTAGCTATTTCCGCGATCAATGCACTCTGTGCCAAGGTGGACTCCGTCCAACCCTCAGGAACTCCCCCCAAAAGGGAATTCCAACGCTACAAGGAGAGCGCGTGCTCACTGTCGGTGACAAGTTCCCCGAGTTCGACCTGACTGCTTGTGTCTCGCTGGAGAGCGGCAAGGAGTTCGAGCAGATCAACCACAAGACCTACGAGGGCAAGTGGAAGATCGTCTTCGCGTGGCCGAAGGACTTCACCTTCGTGTGCCCCACCGAGATCGCCGCGTTCGGCAAGCTGAACGAGGAGTTCGCCGACCGTGACGCCCAGATCCTCGGCTTCTCCGGTGACTCCGAGTTCGTGCACCACGCCTGGCGCAAGGACCACCCGGACCTGACCGACCTGCCGTTCCCGATGATGGCCGACTCGAAGCACGAGCTCATGCGTGACCTCGGCATCGAGGGCGAGGACGGCTTCGCCCAGCGCGCCGTCTTCATCGTCGACCAGAACAACGAGATCCAGTTCACGATGGTGACCGCCGGTTCCGTGGGCCGTAACCCCAAGGAGGTCCTGCGGGTCCTGGACGCCCTGCAGACCGACGAGCTGTGCCCGTGCAACTGGACCAAGGGCGAGAACACCCTCGACCCGGTCGCCCTGCTCTCGGGCGAGTGAGCTGACAGCGACATGGCACTCGACGAACTGAAGGCCGCCGTTCCGGACTTCGCCAAGGACCTGAAGCTGAACCTCGGCTCGGTCATCGGCAACGCCGACGACACGGCGCTCCTTACGCAGCAGCAGCTGTGGGGCACCGTCCTCGCCTGCGCGATCGCCTCGCGCTCGCCGAAGGTGCTGCGCGAGCTGGAGCCGGAGGCGAAGGCCAACCTCTCCGCGGAGGCGTACACCGCCGCGAAGTCGGCCGCCGCCATCATGGCGATGAACAACGTCTTCTACCGGACCCGGCACCTGCTGTCGGACCCCGAGTACGGGACGCTCCGTGCGGGTCTGCGGATGAACGTCATCGGCAAGCCCGGCGTGGAGAAGATCGACTTCGAGCTGTGGTCGCTCGCCGTCTCCGCGATCAACGGCTGCGGCCAGTGCCTGGACTCCCACGAGCAGGTGCTGCGCAAGGCCGGCGTGGACCGTGAGACCATTCAGGAAGCCGTCAAGATCGCCTCGGTGATCCAGGCGGTCGGCGTGACCCTCGATGCCGAGGCCGTGCTCGCCGAGTAGGACCAGTAGTACCCCCTGTACGAGAAGGGCCCCGTGGACGACCGACCGTCCCGGGGCCCTTCTCTCCTGTACCCGTGCGTCCCGCGTCCGCGGCGGGCCCTACTTGCCGGGCCCGGCCTTCGTGCTGCCTGCGCCGTCGCCGTCCTCGTCGTGGCCGGTGCCCTCGGGCCGTGAGCCCGGCGCGGGGGTCGGAGCGACGTCGACCGCGGTCGCCCCGCGCGGGGACGGCGTGTATCTCAGGGCCTGTTCCTGCCCGTACGTCCGCAGATAGCCGACCACCGTGTTGGTGACCGCGACCAGCGGCACCGCGACGACCGCACCGCCGATGCCCGCGATCATGCCGCCCGCCGCGACCGAGAGGACGACGGCGAGCGGATGCACCCGCACCGCGCGTCCCAGGATGAAGGGCTGGAGCACATGACCCTCGATCTGCTGCACGGCGAGCACCACCGCCAGCACCATCAGGGCGGTGAACACGCCCTCGGTGACCAGCGCGACGACCACCGCCAGCGCCCCGGAGACCACGGCACCGATCAGCGGGATGAAGGCGAAGAGGAAGATGAAGACGGCCAGCGGCACCGCCATCGGCACGTCGAGGAAGAAGATCCCGAGCCCGATGAAGATCGCGTCGATCAGCGCCACTATGACGGTGCCCCGCACGTAGGAGGTCAGCGTCCGCCAGGCGCGCGGCCCGGCGCCCGCCACCCCGGGCCGGGCCTGGGCCGGCACCAGCTTCAGCACCCAGTGCCAGATGCGCCTTCCGTCGTACAGCAGGAAGAGCGTCGAGAACATCGCCAGCAGTATCCCGGTGAGGACCTCCACCATCACGGTGACGCCCTCCAGCCCCGCGGAGGTGATCTGCTCGGTGTTGGTGCCGATGGTGTCGTTGAGGTTCTTCGCGATGTCGTTGATCTGCTGCTCGGTGACGTGGAACGGGCTGTCGAGCAGCCAGCGCTTCAACTCGTCGATACCGTCCCGCACCCGGTCGGAGAGGGTGTCGAGGTTGTCCATGACCTGCCAGACCACGAACCAGCCGACCAGGCCCATGACGACGAAGCCCAGGATCGCCGTGACGGCGGTGGCCAGACCGCGCGGCAGCCCGTAGCGGCGCAGCCGGGCGACGGTCGGCTGGAGCATCGCGGTGACGAGCAGCGCGGCGACGAACGCCAGAACCACCAGCTGCACGGCGCTGATGACCTTCATCAGCACCCAGAGGGTGCCCGCCAGGACGAGCAGCCGCCAGCCCGCCTCGGCCGCGACGCGCATCCCCCAGGGGATCGCCGCGACCGGATCGGGCCGGGCGGCGACGGAAGGGGCGTACGAGGGCGGTGGCGGGACGCGGTCGTCCGCGTGCCGCGCCGCTTCGGCCGGAACGTCCGCGGCGGGCACGGCGGAGGCGGTCACGTCCCCGGCGGACCCCGGCAGCTCGGCCCGCCCGGACCCCTGGCCCACGGCCTCGTCCCTGCGCCGCTCCAGCCGGTCCCCCAGCTCGGTCAGTTCGGCGCCCAGCCGGCCGAGCCAGCCCGGAAGTTTCGACATGATCGTTCCTCTTCCCCCGTTTACTCTCCCCACCGCTCCCCCCACTGGACGGTTCGGACCGACCGTACACGCGCGAAGCCCCCCACCGTAGGACGGTGAGGGGCTCCGCACGAGAGGAACGCGAACCTCGGGAGGTTCAGGGTCCTAGTACCAGTGGTTGGCCTGCCAGAACGACCAGGCGGCGCACGGGCTTCCGTAGCGGCCACTGTTCATGTAGTCGAGGCCCCACTTGATCTGCGTGGCCGGGTTGGTCTGCCAGTCGGCGCCGGCAGATGCCATCTTCGAGCCGGGCAGCGCCTGGACGAGGCCGTAGGCACCGGAAGACGGGTTGCTCGCCCGGTAGTTCCAGCTCGACTCGACGTTCACGATGTTGCTGAAGCACTGGAACTGGTCGGCGGGCACGATCTGACGCGCCATCGCCTGGATCTCGGCCACGGTGTACGAGCCCTGCTGGGCGAAGGAGGAGGCGCTGCGGACCGAGGAGCGGCTGGCGCGCTCGGCGCGCTCCTTCTTCTCCTTGCGCTCCTGCTCCAGCCTGTCCTCGGCCGCCGCCTTCTTCGACTTGGCGTCCTTGGCGGCCTGGATGCGGGCCGCTTCCTCCACGGACTTCTTCGCGGCTGCGTCGGCCGCGGAGGCCTGGGCGTCGGCCTGCTGTGTCAGCGAGGCGGTCTGCACCTGGGCCTGCTGGCCCGCGGGGATGTCTGCGAGCAGCGTGGTGTCGGCTGCGGTCGCCTCGAAGTTGTTGTCGTCGACAGCAGGGGTGCTGCCCGATGCAACGCCCACGACGGCGCCAACGGTGGTCACGGCGGTGGCAGATGCCACGGCGAACCCCCGGACCGAGATCCGGCTCACACGGTGTCCTTCCAGCATCGCCCGCTTAGGTGACCTCGCGGACGCAATCGTGCCCCTGGCGCTGGCCTCCCTACTGCCTGGGTCACGGGAGGCACTGGCCCGGTGGGCGACTCCCCGGAGGAAGCGCCGCGTGGTGCTCGCGGGCGGCATACGGACGGCGTTTGTTGAGTTGTGTGGTGCGTGGCACCTCTGGAGGTGCGGGTGTGCCGTATGCGGGGCCTGACGGAAGCAAGACTCTGCCGGAACGGCACGCCGGGAAGCAATTCTCTGTTGCGTGTTAAAGCTCACACCTCGTTTGGAGCAAGTGATTTACGGAAATGGTGCCGCAGCACGGTGCCGCCCGGCTAAGCTGCTTCGCCCGCCGGGCGGCACCAACTGTCGCATCCCGTATCAGATCTGACCTTCCTCCAGCATTTCGGTCACCAGCGCGGCGATCCGGGAGCGCTCGGAGCGGCTGAGGGTGACGTGCGCGAAGAGCGGATGACCCTTCAGCTTCTCGACCACGGCGACCACTCCGTCGTACCGGCCGACCCTGAGGTTGTCCCGCTGGGCCACGTCATGCGTGAGCACCACCCGGGAATTCGCGCCGATCCGGGACAACACGGTCAGCAGTACGTTCCGTTCGAGCGACTGCGCCTCGTCGACGATCACGAAGGCGTCGTGGAGCGAACGGCCCCGGATGTGGGTGAGCGGCAGGATCTCCAGCATCCCGCGTCCCAGCACCTCTTCGATGACCTCGCGCCCGGCCACGGCCGAGAGCGTGTCGAAGACGGCCTGCGCCCAGGGGCTCATCTTCTCGGCCTCGGTGCCGGGGAGATAGCCCAGTTCCTGCCCGCCGACCGCGTACAGCGGGCGGAAGACCATCACCTTCTGGTGCTGCCTGCGCTCCAGGACGGCTTCGAGACCGGCGCAGAGCGCCAGCGCCGACTTTCCGGTGCCGGCCCGGCCGCCCAGCGACACGATGCCGACGTCCTGGTCGAGGAGCAGATCGAGGGCGATGCGCTGTTCGGCGCTGCGGCCGTGGATGCCGAAGACCTCCCGGTCGCCGCGGACCAGGCGCACATTGCCCTCGGCGGTGACCCGGCCGAGCGCCTTGCCGCGCTCGGACTGGAGGACCAGTCCGGTGTGCACGGGAAGTTCGGCGGCCTCGGGAACGTACAGCGTCTCCTCCCCGTAGAGCAGGTCGACCTGCTCGCCGGAGAGCGGGACCTCCGACATGCCGGTCCAGCCGGAGTCGGTGATGGCGAGTTCGGCGCGGTACTCCTCGGCGAGGAGACCGACCGAGGACGCCTTGATGCGCAGGGGCAGGTCCTTGGAGACGACGGTGACGTCGTACCCCTCGGCCTGGAGGTTGCGCGCGACCGCGAGGATCCGTGAGTCGTTGTCCCCCAACCGGTAGCCGGCTGGCAGTACGCCGGGGTCGGAATGGTTGAGTTCGACGCGCAGTGTCCCGCCCAGATCCCCTAGCGGGATCGCGTCGTCCAGCCGGCCGTAGCGGACCCGGAAGTCGTCCAGCAGGCGCAGGGCCTGCCGGGCGAAGTAGCCGAGTTCCGGATGGTGCCGTTTGGCCTCCAGTTCCGTGACCACGACGATCGGGAGCACCACTTCGTGCTCGTCGAACCGGGCCATGGCGTTGGGATCGGCCAGCAGGACGCTGGTGTCGAGAACATAGGTGCGCCTGTCGGGCATGCGGCGCTTTGTGCTGGTCACCACGGAAGGACGTACCCCCTCGGACGAGGTTGGGGTGCGACGGCGTCGCGGAGCATCCCAATGGGAGAGGACGGACCGGGTTCGGGCCCCGAAGCACGGGCCGGAAACCGGCCCTCCGCGTCGGCCGCGTTGGGCGTACGGTCCTTCGTGTGCAAAGGGCCTCCCGGGCGAGCGGACTCCATGCCGCTCACTTGGACACGACGTCCGCCTGGTTTTTGACCGGACGCCGACCTGTCAGGGGTATTCCCTCGAACACGCGAAGCCATGCCGCGCTGGGCCGGTGGGGTGAGCTGGGAGTTGTGCCCCGGGCACGTGGGGTCGGGCGCACCGCCCGCGCGGGTCCGTCCTCAAACGCCGGACGGGCCGGGAGTGGTCACCCGGACGGGCCGGGAATGATCGCCGGACCCGTCGGGAACCTTCGGGAGTCAGCCGCCGAAGCGGCGGCCGCGGGCCGCGTAGTCGCGCAGTGCGCGGAGGAAGTCGACCTTGCGGAAGGCCGGCCAGAAGACCTCGCAGAAGTAGTACTCGGAGTGCGCGGTCTGCCAGAGCATGAAACCGGACAGCCGCTGCTCGCCGCTCGTGCGGATCACGAGGTCCGGATCGGGCTGGCCCCGGGTGTAGAGGTGCTCGGAGATCATGTCGGTGGAGACGATCTCCGCCAGGTCCTCGAACGAGGTCCCCTTGGCGGAGTGGTCCAGCAGCAGCGAGCGGACCGCGTCGGCGATCTCCTGGCGCCCGCCGTAGCCGACGGCGACATTGACCAGTATTCCGTCGACACCGACCGTGGCCTGCTCGGCCTCCTTGAGCACCGTCTGGGTGTCGGCGGGCAGCAGGTCGAGCGTGCCGACGTGGTGGACCCGCCAGCGGCCGTCGGCCGCGAGGTCGCGCACGGTGTTCTCGATGATCCCGAGGAGCGGCTTCAGCTCGGACTCGGGCCGGTCGAAGTTGTCCGTGGAGAGCAGCCAGAGCGTGACGACTTCCACATCCGTCTCGCTGCACCAGCCGAGAAGTTCCTTGATCTTGTCCGCGCCGGCCTGGTGCCCCTGCGCGGCCGTGCCGCCGGACGCCTTCGCCCAGCGCCGGTTGCCGTCGAGGATGACACCGATGTGCTTGGGCACCTGGGTGTGGTCGAGGCGGGCCTCCACCCGGCGCGCGTAGAGCCCGTACACCAGGTCGCGCAAGTTCACTGAGTCCACCTCTCGGTTCCGTGCGGGCCCGCCCGCCCCTCTGCCCGGGGTCCGGGGTCGTCCCCCTGGGGATCGCCGCACAGGTCCACAGAGTCCGTCGCCCCGCCGTGCCGTGGCAGTCCCCGAAGCCGCCACATTACTGCGCAGGCGGCGTACCGGCCCAACCAGGCCTGTCACAAGTCCGTGATAAGGAGAGAAACGTGACTGATTCTCCTCTCCACTACCAAGCCGCCGCTTCGCGATACGACTCCATGGAGTACCGCCGCACCGGCCGCAGCGGTCTCAAGCTTCCCGCCGTCTCCCTCGGCCTCTGGCACAACTTCGGCGACGACCGCACGCTGGACTCCCAGCGGGCGATCCTGCGCCGCGCCTTCGATCTCGGTGTGACCCACTTCGACCTGGCCAACAACTACGGACCGCCGCCCGGCTCCGCCGAGCTCAACTTCGGCAAGCTGTTCCAGCAGGACTTCGCCCCGTACCGGGACGAGCTGATCATCTCCACCAAGGCCGGTTACGAGATGCACCCCGGCCCCTACGGCGAATGGGGTTCCCGCAAGTACCTGCTGTCGTCGCTCGACGCCTCGCTGAAGCGGATGGGGCTGGACTACGTCGACATCTTCTACTCCCACCGCTTCGACCCGGAGACCCCGCTGGAGGAGACGATGGGGGCCCTGGCCTCCGCCGTCCAGCAGGGCAAGGCGCTGTACGTGGGGGTGTCCTCGTACAACGCGGAGCAGACCGCCGAGGCCGCCGGGCTGCTCAAGGAGATGGGTGTACCGGCGCTGATCCACCAGCCGTCCTACTCCATGATCAACCGCTGGATCGAGGACGACGACCTGCTCGACACCCTGGAGACGGCCGGCATGGGCTGCATCTCCTTCGTGCCGCTCGCGCAGGGTCTGCTCACCGGGAAGTATCTGGCGGGCATCCCTGCGGGCTCCCGTGCCACCCAGGGCAAGTCCCTGGATCCCGGTCTGCTCTCGGACGAGGTGGTGCGCCGGCTGAACGGGCTGAACGACATCGCCCGGCGGCGCGGTCAGTCGCTCGCCCAGCTGGCGCTGTGCTGGGTGCTGCGCGACAGCCGGATGACGTCCGCGCTGATCGGCGCGTCGAGCGTGAAGCAGCTGGAGGAGAACGTCGCGGCGCTCGCCGGACAGCCGCTGACCGCCGAGGAGTTGAAGGAGATCGACGCCTTCGCCGTGGACACCGAGGGCACCAACATCTGGGCCGGACGGGCCTGAGGGCTCACGGGGCGGGCGGTTTCACGGGGGCGGTACGAGCCCTGCGCCGCGTGGCCCGACAAAAAACGGGCCGGTCCGTGGGGGGGGGATACGGACCGGCCCGAGGGGGGGGTTCCACCATAACCCTTCGTAAGTGATGGTGGGCGCCACGCCACTCCACAATCACTCTCCGGATTCACCGGACTCCGTTGCGCGCATCACCGGGTTGACGTCTCAGTGGCCGCCGACCGGCTTCACACATCCGGTTCCTTCGAGGTATCTGCCGTGCGCCTCGGCCGTGACCAGGCCATTGACCATGCCGTCCAGCGCGCCCTCGACGCAGATGGTGCCGAGGTCGAGCAGGAAGGTGGTGCGGTTCGGGCCGAAGGTGCCGGTGGTGATGGCTCCGGAGCTGTAGCCCAGTCCGGTGAGGGCCGCCCGGATCCGGGGCTCGGTGGTCTTGCGGCCCTCCGCGATCCCGGCCAGGCCGGCCTTGACCTTCTCCACCTCGGCATCGCCCCGGGTCCGGTCCGCCGGGGACAGTTCGGCGGTGGACTGGAAGGCGTGGTTCTCCCGGTATTTCGAGGCGTCGCTGCCGTCGACGGGGCCGTCGCCGCCATCGAGCGGGGCGGCGCGGGGTGGGGCCTCCCCGGCGGCCGCCCCGGACCCGGCCCGCTCGGTGCCGCAGCCGGCGAGGACGGGGAGAAGGGCGAGCGCCGCCGCTGCGGCGAGTATCCGGGCCGAACGTCTCGCAGAGGTCATGGGCCGAGTATGGGACAGGACCTGACCTGATGGGCCGATAGTTTCACCGTCATGACGAGCCGAACCGCAAACGTGACCTGGACCGCCGCGAACGCCCGCCGGATGGCACGCCAGGGGCTCGCCTCCCCCCGCCGCCTCGCCCCCGCCGAAGTGGTCGCCACGCTGCCGGCCGCGCATGCCCAGGTGCTCTCGGCCGCCGAGCTCTCCGTCGGGATGCGGACCACGGACGTGACCCGTACCGATGTGCGCGCCGCGCTGTGGAAGGACCGCACGCTGGTCAAGACGTTCGGGCCGCGGGGCACCGTCCATCTGCTGCCGATGGACGAACTCCCGTTGTGGACCGGAGCGTTGTCCGCGCTGCCGACCGGGCGCAATCCGTTCGCCAAGGATGCCCGGATGACCCCGGATCAGGTCGAGACGGTGCTCGCCGCGATCGACGAGGCGCTGACCGGGGCCGAGCTGACCATCGACGAGCTGTCCGACGCGGTGGTGGAGCGGGCCGGGGCGTGGGCGGGGGATCCCGTGATGCCCGCGTTCCAGGGCATGTGGCCGCGCTGGCGACAGGTGCTGCATCTGGCGGGCCACCGCGGGGTGCTGTGCTTCGCGCCGGATCGCGGCCGCAAGGTCACCTACACCCGCCCCGGCGTCGTACCGCTCGACGGTCCCGGGGCGCTCGCCGGTCTCGTACGCCGCTATCTGCACGCCTACGGGCCCGCGACGCCCGCGCACTTCGCGAAGTGGCTCGCGGCGCCCGCCGGTTGGGCCGGGGAGCTGTTCGCGGGGACGGCCGCGCGCGGGGAGATCGAGCAGGTGACGTACGAGGGCGGCCCGGCCTGGGTGGTGGTGGGTGACACCGGCTTCTCGGCGGAGCCGGTCCGCGGGGCGCGGCTGCTCCCCTACTTCGACGCCTTCCTCATCGCGTCCCAGCCGCGCGAGCAGCTCTTCCCGGGCGCGGCGTACACGCGTGCGCTGGCGGGCGGCCAGGCGGGGAACTTCCCGGTGCTGCTGGTCGACGGCACGGCCGCCGGGGTGTGGCACCAGCGGCGTTCGGGCCGCCGGATCGCGGTGACCGTGGAACCGCTGGCGCCCCTGACGGCCGGGCAGCTGCGGGAGCTGGAGGCGGAGGTGGCGCGGGTGGGGGCGGTGCTGGAGGGGAACGCGGAGCTGACGGTGGGCAAGGTGACGGTGGGGGCGCACGCCTAAGGGCTGGCGGTCGGCGCGCGGAGGGCGGGTTCGCGGGGCACGCTCAGGTGGCGGCCGGTGCGCCCCGGTGGCCACGGGTGAAGCGGATCGCCACGGTGTCGCCGCCGATGACCACGAAGCTGCCGCCCTCGCAGCGGATGACGACCTCGCGCACCTGCCCGTTCTCGTCCCCGCGTTCCTCGGTGCGGGTGACCGTCCAGCCGCCGTCGGGCGGCTCCGGCAGGTTCGACACGGTGGCGAACTCCCACTGCCCCGACGGCACGCACCAGTCGGGCAGCCGCGGCCAGGCACCGGGACCGACGCGCAGCGTCCAGTCGGACGCACAGGTCAGGAGCACCGACTGGCCGTCGGCCAGCAGGAATTCGACGGCCTCCGGCTCCCCCAGCCGTCCTTCCGGCCGGTAGAACACCCCGACCACCGCGATGATCCGCTCGCCCCTGAGCCAGTCGGCCCGCCCCTGCCGCGGGACCCGCGGCGCTTCTCCTTCGTTCCCCACCCTCATGGGCCAGATCCTTCCCCCCGGGAGTTCACCGCCCAGGGTCGCATCATCCGGCCGCGCGTGGCGGGTACTGCCCGGGCAGGGGCCGGTCCGGTTTGCGGGCCTCGATCAGGAATCGGGTGGTGTGGGCGACGAACGGCCCTTCGTTCTCGATCAGCCGGTGCAGTTCGGCCAGACGCGGCCGGTACTCCTCGACGGTGAAGCCCGGCACCATCCAGATCACCTTGCGCAGGAAGTAGACGACGGCGCCGATGTCGAGGAACTCGGTGCGCAGTCGCTCCGCCCGCAGATCGACGACCTCCAGCCCGGCCGCCTCGGCGGCCGCGCGCGCCTGCTCGGGGTCGCGGGCGCCACGCACCTCGGGTGGCTGCGGGCCGAGGAAGTACTCGACGAGCTCGAAGACGCTGGCCGGGCCGACCTGTTGGGAGAAGTACGTGCCGCCGGGGGCGAGCACCCGCGCGATCTCCGCCCACCAGGTGGTCACCGGGTGCCGGCTGACCACCAGGTCGAAGGCGTTGTCGCCGAACGGCAGCGGCGGCTCGTCCGCGTCGGCGACCACGGCCGCGCCGAGCGGGTGCAGGAGCGCGGTGGCGCGGGCGATGTTCGGCGGCCAGGACTCGGTGGCGACGGTGAGCGGCGGCAGCTTCGGTACGGAGGCGAGGACCTCGCCGCCGCCGGTCTGGATGTCGAGCGCGGCTCCGGCCCGCCCCATCCGGTCCGCCATGGCACGGGCGTAGCCCCAGGAGGGGCGTTCCTCGGTGGCCCGGCCGTCGAGCCAGGAGAAGTCCCAGCCGTCCACCGAGACGGCGGCCGCCTCCGAGACGAGGGCTTCGAATCGTGCGTGCTCTGCTTCGGACGGCGTCTCTTCGGGTGCTCCGGACATACGGGAATGGTGTCAGCGGGGTGGCGGGCGGCGCGAGGGGATTGTGGCGGGGCCGGACGACGGGGCAGGGGCGGCGGGGTCAGGCGGCCAGGGCGCCGAGCAGTATGCCCAGCAGCGCGCCCGTGATCATGAAGGGGCCGAACGGGATGCCGGTCTTGCGCCCGGCCTTCCTCATGACCATCAGCCCGAACCCGTAGACCGCTCCGAGCAGGAACCCGGCGAAGCCTCCGGCGAACACCACGGCCCAGCCGTACCAGCCGAGCGCCATGCCCAGCGACAGGGCGAGCTTGACGTCCCCGAAGCCCATTCCGTTCGGGTTGATGAGGAAGAGCAGGAAGTAGAAGCCGCCGAGCGCGGCGCCGCCGAGCAGGGCGGACAGCCAGGATCCGGCGTGCTCGGGAAGAAGGGCGGCGGCTCCGAGGAGTACGGCGACGGCCCCGGCGGCGGGCAGTGTCAGCCGGTCGGGCAGCCGGTGGACGCGGCGGTCGATGGTCGCCAGGAGTACGCCGACGGGTGCCATCAGCAGCCAGACGGCCAGTTCGGGGCGGAGCCCGGTGGCCGCCGCAAGGACGGCGCAGGACAGCGCGGTGACGACGGGGACGAGGACGCCTGGGGCGTAACGCGTGGCGGGCGGCGGACGGTCCGGCCCGCCGTCCGGCTCTGCGCGCTCGGCGCCCGCGGCGGCGGGTACCGGCACCGCCGCGCACCGGGCGCACCGGGTGGAGCCGAGCCAGCCGCGGGCGGCCCCGGTCAGGGCGTGGCCCTCGGGGCAGGTGTCGCGCCAGGGGTCCTCCGGTTCGACGGAGAACCGGTAGGCGGCGCGCGGGACCAGCAGTCCGGCCGCTGCGCCCCAGAGTGCGGCGAGCACTGTCAGCATGGCGTCCACGGAGCGACCCTAAGCGGGCGCCGGGCACCGGTCATGGGTCCTGGGGCCCACTGCGTACCGTTTTGGACCCAGCGGCGGTCACCTGGCGCTACCTTCTTGGCCATGGCTCAATGGCGCAATGGCAACGGCACGTTGACGGTCACCGACGCACAGGGTGGACAGGGCGAGGAGATCCCGCTGCGGATCGCGGCCTCGTACCGGGCCCGGAGTCGCGGGCTGCTCGGGCAGGACGGGATCGACGGCGCCCTCCTGATCACCCCGTGCGGGAGTGTGCACAGCTTCCGGATGCGGTTCACCATCGATGTGGCGTACCTGGACCGGAAGTTCAAGGTCGTGGCGGTCCACACGATGAAGCCCGGCCGGCTGGGCCTGCCCCGGCTGCGGGCCCGGCATGTGGTCGAGGCGGAGGCGGGGGCGATGGAGAAGTGGGGGATCCGGCCGGGGGCCCGGGTGGCGATCGTCCAGAGCGGGACCGACCGGAAGTGAACTGCGGCCGGAAGTAGGAAGCGGGAAGCAGGCGGCCGGGCGCGCTACGGCCGGAGCTTCGTGCGGGACAGCGGCAGGGCCGGGGCAATCGACCAGAGGACCTCGGCCTCCTCCTCGCCGGGGTTGTCCCAGGCGTGCGCGGCCCGCGCCGAGAACGTCGTCGAGTCACCGGCCTCCAGGAACCTGGGCTCACCGTCCACGCTCAGCCGCAGCGTGCCGCGGACCATGTACGCGAAGACCGTCTCGGCCTCCAGGCTGTACGCACCGCCGGAGCCGCCGCCGGGCCGCAGGATCGTCCGCATGACCTGGACGTGCCGTTCCTCGGCGGGCGTCAGGAGGAACTCCTCGATGCCGTGGCCGCCCATCTCCAGCTTGGCGCCCTCGCCGCCCTTGACCACGTCCTGGTCCGGATAGTCGAAGAGCGTGGCGATGCCGGTGCCCAGGGCCTCGCAGATACGGATCAGGGTCGGGACGGAGACCGAGGTCTTGCCGCGCTCGGCGAGGCTCACGAACCCCTTGGTCACGCCGGCCGCCTCCGCGACCTGGGCGAGTGTCAGGCCCTGCGCCAGGCGGAGCTCACGCAGCCTCGGGCCGATCGTGGACATGTGGCTGTCAGGGGCTTCGGACATGGCGGACACGCTACCTGTCGGGGGCGTCACGTTCGGTGGCCGGGGGAACGCGCAGGTCACAAGGGTTACCGGAAGGGTCTTTACCCATCGAGTTTAGTGCTGTAAAACTTGACGAAAGTTTAATGGCGCTAAACAAGGCGTCCTGGCGGGCCGCTGTGCCGCCCGCCTCCGAGCGCCGGCAGTGCCGCGCTCCCCCACCCCTTCCGCACCACCCGAGGAGTAAGCCGATGAGCTCCCCGTCCTTCCAAGAGAGCACCGCGCGCACCGTGCGCGGCGTCGTCCTGCGCTCCCCGGGCCGGCAGGTGGCCGTCGCCGACATCACCCTGGACCCGCCCGGCCCCGGTGAGGTCGAGGTCGCCGTGACCGCGGCCGGCGTCTGCCACTCCGACCTCCATGTCCTGCGCGGCGAGTGGGACCACCCGACCCCGGTCGTGATGGGGCACGAGGGCTCCGGCGTGGTCACCGCGCTCGGCGCGGGCGTCACCGGGCTGGAGGTCGGCGACCACGTCGTGCTCTCCTGGGTCCCCTCCTGCGGCACCTGCCGCTTCTGTCTCGCCGGACGGCCCGCCGCGTGCAGCCTGGTCGCCGAGGTCGTGGCGCCCGGCGGGGTGCTGTACGACGGCACCAGCCGGCTCTCGGTCGACGGCGAGCCGGCCCACCACTACCTGGGTGTCTCCTCGTTCGCCGAGCGCGTCGTGGTCCCCGCCTCCGGCGCGATCAAGGTCCGCGAGGACGCACCCCTCGACGTCATCGCCCTGGTCGGCTGCGCCATCGCCACCGGTGTCGGCGCGGTCCGCAACACGGCGGGCGTCGAGGCCGGGGCCACCGTCGCCGTCATCGGCTGCGGCGGCGTGGGCCTGTCCTGCGTACAGGGCGCCAGGCTGGCGAAGGCCGGCCGCATCGTCGCCGTCGACGTCGTCCCTCAGAAGCTGGAGCTGGCCCGCAGGCTCGGCGCCACGGACACGGTCGACGCCCGCGAGGGCGATGTCGTCGAGGCGCTGCGTGCCCTGGTCCCGGAGGGCCTGGACTACGTGTTCGACGCCATCGGCAAGATCGAGACCACCGAGCAGTCCATCGCGGCGCTCGGCCAGGGCGGCGCCGCCGTCATCGTCGGCCTCCCGCCGGCCGGCCGCACCGCACGCTTCGACCCGCTGGCGCTCGCCGAGGCCGACCAGCGCATCCTCGGCTCCAACTACGGCTCCGTCGACGCCGCCCGGGACATCCCGGCACTGGTGGACCTCGTGGTGTCGGGCGAGCTCGACGTGGAATCGATGATCTCGGCACGGCGTCCGCTGGACGAGGCGGGCGACGCACTGGCCGACCTCGCCGCCGGCCACGCCCTGCGCCAGCTGCTGATGATGGAGGACCGGACATGAGCACCGCCGGAAAGCAGTCCACCGCCCCGAAGCCGGCCGACGGCCTGGCCCACCGCTCCGTCTCCACCTTCGAGGTCGGCGCGCAGAGTGTCGCCAACGTCGCGCCCAGCGCCGTCATCGCCTTCGCCCCCGCCAGCATGGCGGCGTCCGCGGGCAACGGCGCCTGGTTCTCCTTCTTCCTGGCCATGGCGGCCGTGCTCGCCATCGCGTACTGCATCTGCGTCTTCGCCCGCAGGCGCGCCGGAGTCGGTTCGCTGTACGCCTTCTCCCGGCTCTCGCTCGGGGCGCCCGGCTCCTTCGTGACCGGGTGGGCGCTGCTCATCGGGGCGGTGTGCATCGGCTCGGGTTCGCTGGCCGGGGCCGGTTACTACACGGCGCGCGCCCTCGACCAGATCGGGATCGGTCTCTTCACCGGGATCACCGGTCAGATCCTGCTGGACGTGCTGCTGGCCGCCGTGGCGATGCGGCTGACGATCGCCAGTGTGCGGACGGCGGCCCGGGTCGCCTCGGTGCTGGAGGTCGTGTCGATCGTCCTGATCGTGGTCGTCCTGCTCCCCGCCTTCTTCAAGAGCGGGAACATCATCGACACCGAGCAGCTGAGCCTCAGCGGCTCCACCCTCGACGGCATCGTCTTCGCCGTGGTGCTGGGCGTGCTCGGTTTCGTCGGCTTCGAGGGCGCCGCGTCGCTGGGCGCCGAGGCCACCGATCCGTACAAGGCGATCCCCCGCTCGGTGATGGGCAGTGCGGTGCTGGCCGGTGTGCTCTACATGTTCGCCACGTACGCGCAGGTCGCCGGGTTCGGCGGGGCGGACGCGCTGGGGAAGAGCTCCGACCCGATGGACGAGCTGGCGGAGATGTCCGGTCTCGGCTTCCTGAAGTTCTTTCTGCATGCGGGCTTCGCGGCGTCGTTCGTGGCCGTGGTGATGGCCTGCGTCACCGTCGCCGCCCGGCTGCTGTTCGGCATGGCGAAGGAGGGTGTGATGCCGGCCAGGCTCGGTGTCGCCCACCCCCGCCACCGCACTCCGTCCGCCGCGATCTGGACCATCACCCCGTTCGTCGTCGTCCCCGCGGTGCTCGTGGTCGGCGCCGGTACCGCGCCGCTGAACGCGACGTCGTACATCGACACCATCGGCGTCTTCGGCTACATGCTCAGCTACACCCTGGTGTGTCTGGCCGCGCCGCTGTTCGTGCGCCGGATCGGGGCCCGCGGCCTGCTCGTCACCTGGGGCCTGGGGCTGATCGGCGCCGCCGCGATGATCTACGTCTTCTACCGCAACCTGTGGCCCGTTCCGGCCTGGCCGCTGAACGTGCTGCCGTACGTGTTCGTCGGCGCGCTGGTCGTGGGCATCGTCGGCTTCGCCGTCCTGCGGATGCGCAGACCGGAGGCCGCCGAGCGCGCGGGAACGTTCGCGGACGACCTGGACTGAATTCCCGGACCGCCGCACCCGGTGCCCCGCTCCCCCGCGCCCCCGCGGGCGGGGCGGGGCTTCGCCGCATGCGCCGCCGTTGAGACTTGTCATGCGCACGCCTCTTCTCTGGGCGTCCCACCGACCGTGCCGACCGCATGCCCCGCGTATGCGAAATCCGTGCGCAGCGCCACCCCATACCCGTGCTCCGGTCGAATGAGCGGAGCGGAGGATGACTCTCGGGTGGCCGGCGGTTCATGAAATCCGGCGCCCGAACCCACAACCAAGGAGTTCTTGTGTACAAGGGCGATATTTCTCTGCTGGAAGAGATCGAAGAGCAGGACTTCGACGGTGTCGCGTACGGCGCATGCACCACGAACACCTTCTCCCTCTCCGACTGGCTCGGAAACCACGGCGGCTGGTGCACCCTCACCAAGGAATGCCAGCCCAACTGCAACTGACCACGTCGGAACAAGAAGGAGAAACGCCATGCAGGAGAAGAAGGCCGACATTCTCGGTGGCTACGACGAGGCCGAGCTCATCGAGCTCAGCGAGGCGGACACCTACGGCGGCACGGGTCCGTGGTGCATAGCCACGGTCACCCTGGTCTCCGCGGCCCTGTGCCCGACCACCAAGTGCACCAGCCAGTGCTGAAACTCCTTTCGGCGCCTGTGATCAGCAGGTAGCACAAGGTGCGGAATGGAGGCCGGATCCCGGCTTCCATTCCGCACCGCCATCTCGTTTCTCGACCCGCGCGAAAACGGAGTAGCCAGAACGTGATATCTGCAACCAAATACTATCCCGAATTCGACAGCGTAGAGATCGCAGAGACGATTGCACCGCTCACAGATTTCGATACCCAGATCGCGTCCGTCCTCCGGAGCAATGGGGCCGGCGATCCGTCGACGGCTGCGGAGACCTTTTCCGGTGCCACTTCCGCTGCCGCTACCGCTGCCGCTGCCACGGTCGAGGAATGGCTGAACAAGCCCGAACAGTTTCCGTTCCAGCACGTCGTGAAGAGCGTCGCGTCGGCGATCGGCGGCGCGGACCCCGTCACCCCGTTCGCGGAACTCTTCGCCGACCCGCGGGCCATCCTCGTCCAACTGCTCGACCGCGCCGAGGCCCGCCTGCGCGAGGTGCACACCCGGCCACTGGTCGCCGCCGTCAACCATGCCCGGGAGAACGGCCTGCTCCGGGGCGCCACCCCCCGGGAGCGCTACGAGTACTTCGTCCGGGAGACGAGCCGGACATCGATCTCCGCCGTGAGCGGGCTGTCCTTTCCGGTGCTGACGGACATCACTCGGATCATCCTCGCCCATGAGACAGCGAGCTTCCGGGAGTTCTGCGCACGTCTGCGGGCCGACCGGGCAGCGATCAAGGACATGTTCGGTATCGACCCCACCGATCCCGTGACGTCGATCGGCCTGCCCGAAGGTGATACGCACAACCACGGGCGCGCCGTCTGCATCCTGTCCTTCGCCTCGGGCGAACGCCTCGTGTACAAGCCCCGCGACGTGTCCTGCGAAGCCGCCTACCTCGCTCTCTCGGCCGAGCTCAATGAGCGGCTCGGCACGAACCTGGCGGCGGCGACCGTTCTGGAACGCGAGGGGTACGGATACGTCGAGTACATCCACGCCGAAGACGTCTCCGACATGCCCGCCGAGTTCATGCGGGCCAGCGGCGAACTGGCCGCGGTGCTCTACCTTCTCAACGCGCGGGACATGCACTTCGAGAACATCCTGCCGACCCGACGCGGTCCTCTGCCCATCGACCTGGAAACGATCCTGCACCCTGATCGCGTGCACACCGGGCCGACGCCGGAGGCCCCCGGGAACGCCTACGCGACGATCGCGCAGTCGATCTACGGAATCGGCATCCTCCCGCTCGTCATGGCCGGGAAGGGAAAGGACGCCGGGCATGTCGACCTCGGGTTCCTGGGAGACCAGGGACGCGGCAACTCGCCGTTCAAGTCGATCACGTTCGAGAGTCCCTTCACGGACCACATCAGCCTGGAGTTCCGGGCATCCGCCGCAGCAGACCGGCAGACCGTCATCAGCGCCCTGACCCAGAGCGAGATCCACGACCTCGGCGAACGGATGGCCGACGGGTTCGCCGGGATCTACCGGGCCGTCATGGCCGACCCGGACAGCTGGACCACACTGCTGCGCAGGGCGGTGGCCGAAGTCCGTATCCGCTATGTCCACAACCCGACCGCGCTGTACTCCCAGACCCTGCGTATGACCGCCGGTCCCAGCGCGCTTGACGACCCCGCCGCCTACCTGGCCCTGCTGAAGCGCATCGCGATCGCCAGCAAGACCTCCCACCGGCAGATCATCCGCTCCGAGATGCGCCAGCTCGCCGAGCGCGACGTTCCCTACTTCACCGTCGCCGCCACCCGTACCGCTCTGACCGACGGTGAGGGCATCGATGTCGGCGCGTCCTTCGACCGCTCCCCGCTCGATCTCGCCCTCGCCAAGGCAGCAGGACTGACCGAGTTCGACCTCGGAGAGCAGCTCAGGCTCCTCTACTCGGCCTTCGCGGCGCGTTTCCCCGACAACCACCTCACGCCCGCCGCCGACCCCGCCGCCGGTACCGGAACGGGCCGCGCCGTCCGGCAGCCGGACGGCTCCCTGACCGCGCTGGTGACCAGCCTGTGCGACCAACTGGTCGCCACATCGCTGCCGGACCGCTTCGCGCATCTGCCCCGCACCTGGATCGGCCCGCTCGCGTCGGCGGAGGCCAGCCGGCCCTGGCCGCCCGGCATCCTCGGCTACGACCTCTACACCGGACGAACCGGCCCCGCCCTGGCGCTCGCCGCGGCTGGCCGTCTCCTCGACCGCGACGACTACCGGGACCTCTCGACCCAGGTCTTCGCAACCATCGCGGACATCCTCCTGACCCAGCGCTATGAGACCCGCAGCATCCAGCAGGCCGGGTACGGCGGCTACACGGGCATGGCAGGAATCCTGTTCGCCCTGTCGACGGCGGGACGGATCCTCGGCGAGGACACCTGGACCCACGCGGCCCGGGGCGCGGTGCCGCTGGTCCTCGACCAGGTGAACGGCCGGCCTTCCGGGCAGCTGCCGCTGGATGTCATCGGAGGCCTCGCCGGGGTGCTGTCGTGCGTGACGGCGATCGGCGGACCCGACGCGGGTACCTCGGTCATGGCACTGACCTCACTGCTCGTCGACGCCCTCGACGAGAACGGCGCCAACGCCCGAGCCGTATTGACCCAATCCGGATTCGCGCATGGCATCAGCGGTGTGATCCATGCTCTCGGCCGCGCACATCCTCTTCTGCCGAGCGACCGGCAGCAGCACGCCGAAAGGGCGATGGCGGCGCTGGCCGAGCGGCTGCACGAGTTCTACGATCCCAGCGAGAAGAACTGGTTCTCCAACGTCGCCACGCCGCAGTCGTTCTCCACCGGCTGGTGCCACGGCGCGACCGGCATCGCCCTCGCCCTGTCCACGTACAGCGGGATCCGCGACGACGAGAACATGGCGCGGCTGCGCGACACGGCCATCGGCAACACCCTGCGCCACGGCTTCGGCCGCAACCTCACCTGGTGCCACGGCGACCTGGGCAACCACGACGCCCTGACCGCCCTCGCCGACCACTGCGACACGCCGCAGCGCACCGAGATCGCCAAGATCGAGGAGCGCTGGCTGCAGGCGGACGTCTTCGCTCGCAAGCTCGCCGACACCAGGAGCCGCTACGCGCACACCAACAGCCTCATGGTCGGCACCTCCGGCATCGTTCTGCACCTGATCAACCGCATCGACCCGGCCACCCGGATCTCGCCGGTCACCCTCTGCATCGAGGGCCGATAGCCATGGCACGGCACGTACCGACCCTGACCCAGGTGACCCAGACCGAATGCGGCCTGTGCTCATGCGTCGCGCTGCTGCGGTACCACGGACGCGCGGAAGACCTCTCCAGCGCCCGCGATGCCATGGACGCGGGACGCGACGGGCTGTCCGCGAGCCAACTGGCGCAGTTCCTGACCAGCCGCGGTATGGACGTCAAGCCGTACCGCGTCAAGGACATCTCCGCGCTGGAGAAGTTCACCTCTCCGGTGATCCTCTACTGGGAGGACTACCACTTCCTCGTCCTGGAGAAGTTCGACGGACGCACCGCGACCGTCATGGACCCCGCTGTCGGGCGCCGCCGCATCAAGCGGGCGGAACTGGAGGCCGGCTTCAGCAACATCGCACTGTCCGCCGAGCCCGGTCCGCACTTCGAGAAGACCCGCGCACAGCCGCTGAGCGAATGGCGCAGCATCCCGCTGTTCGCCGAAGGGTCCCGCAAGCGGATCGCCCTCGTGGCGCTCCTCTCCCTCAGCGGGTACGCAGCCGTGCTCGGCATTCCCATGCTCACCGAATGGGCCGTCGACCGCTCCACCCGCTGGCGCGGCCTGGACGACCTCGGTCTGGTCATCGCCATGATCGTGGCAGTGGCCATCGGCTACCTCGCGCTCCACCTCGTCAGGGTGATTGCCCTCTCGTCGCTGGTCTCCGTTCTCGGCAAGCATCTGATGACCCACACGTTCACCAAGCTCCTGGCTCTGCCGTACCGGTTCTTCACCACACGACAACCCGGTGAACTGCTCTTCCGCCTCAACAGCGTGAACTCGATCCGTGACCTGCTCTCGTCCCGCGTCGCCCAGGGCATCCTCGACGTCGGCACTCTCCTCTGTGTCACCGTCTATCTGTTCGTCACCGAGTGGCGCCTCGGTCTGATCGCGTCGGGACTGTTCCTGATGAACGGCGCCTACCTCATGAAGACCCGCGTGCGGGTCCTCGAGTCCGTCGATGCCGAGATCGCCCACCTCTCCAAGAGCCAGTCGACCCAGCTCGACGCGATCGTGTCGATCCCCACCATCAAGATGGGCGGCTACGCCGAGGAGTTCATAGACGGCTGGAGGACGACGTACGCCCAGTCGCTCGACGCGATGAAGACACGGATGCGTCTTCAGCAGGGCCGCATCTCCGGCCTGGCGACAACCACACAGATGTTCGGGCCGATCATCCTGCTGATGGCCAGCCTGTACTTCGTCAGCCACGGCCAGATCTCACTCGGCTCGGCGATCGCCGTCCAGGCGGTGTCCGCGACGTACTTCGCGCTGTCGACAACGGTTTTCCAGACGTACACCGAGTTCAACGAGGCGTCGAGATACATGGCCCGGCTGAACGACATCACGAACGCGTCCCCCGAACCGCTCGGCGGCAGCCGCACGAAGCTGCCCTCGACGTCGATCAGCCTGGAGAGTGTCGGCTTCCGGTACACGAAACACAGCGACCTCGTCGTCAGGGACGTCTCGATCGAGATCGAAGCAGGGTCGAAGGTCGCCCTGGTCGGCCCCTCGGGCTCGGGCAAGAGCACGCTCGGCCGGATCATCTGTGGGCTTTACGAGCCCACCGAGGGCACCGTCCGGTTCGGCGGCCACGAGATGTCCGAGTACGACAAGAACGCGCTGCGCCGCACCATCGGCTACATCCCGCAGGAGGTCCACCTGCACAACCGCACCATTCTGGAGAACCTGACCCTCGGCCAGGACATCTCGGTGGAGCGGGTCCGCGAGTACTGCGACAGCGTCGGAATCCTCGACTTCCTCGACGACCTTCCCATGGGACTCAAGACCCTGGTATCCGAAATGGGAGCGAACTTCTCCGGCGGGCAGCGCCAGCGCCTCGCTATCGTCCGCGCCCTGTTGCAGCGTCCCCGAATCCTGGTGATGGACGAGGCAACGGCCTCTCTCGACACCGTCAACGAGCGGCGGGTCACCCGGATCATCCAGGACATCGGCGCGACGCAGGTCATCATCGCCCATCGTCTGGCAACGATCAGATCGGCGGATCGCATCTACGTGTTCGACAACGGTCGTGTCGCCGAACACGGAACACACGAAGAGCTGCTGGCCGGCGGGTCGGTGTACTTCGACCTGTACGCCGAGAAGACGGACGCTGTCGTCGGAGGCGATGTCGCATGACCGAACCGACCGTGACCATACCGGCCTTCCTTCCCTTCTATCTGAGCCTGATCCCTCGGGAAGCGGTCCAGGCCCGGCTGCACGAACTGGCGGCCGAAGTCTCCGGCCCCGAACACTCCGAGCCGCTGCTCGACCAGGTGTGGCAGAGCCTCACCACCACCGCCGAGGGCCACTCCTTCCGGATGCTGATCAGCGAGTTCCATTCCTTCCGGGAACGTTGCGGGCTGCCCATGAGCGCCGACGGCGACGAGGCGCTTCAGCGGTTCCGCCGGCATCTCGAACAGCCCGGCAACAGCAAGCAGATCCTCGGCACGTACACAGTGCTCCAGCAGCGCCTCGAAACAGTCCTGCGTAACTCTCTCGACGCATACGCCGATCTGCTCACCGCCTATGCCCAGGACCGCGTCGTCCTCAAGCGCAGTGGGCTGCTGGACAGCGCCCACGACCAGGTCGTCGCGCTCTTCGGAACGGGCGCGGACCTCCACAACGACAACCGGCAGGTCGTGGGCGTACAACTGGCCGGCGGCTCCAAGCTCATGTACAAACCTCGCGCTCTGGTCTCCGACCGCTTCGTGCACGACCTGTACCAAGCGGCGGAACCGCACCTGGCGCACTCGTTGCAACGGTGCCTCCCCGCGTCCCTGACCGTCGGCTCGCACGGATGGCAGGAGTTCATCACTCCGCAGCCGATGGCCGGCCCGGATCAGCCCGGCCGCTACTTCTACCGGTTCGGTGCTCTGTGCGCGTTGTTCGGCTCCATCGGAGCTTCCGACCTCCACGAGGAGAACCTGCTGGCTGGTGGCGAGTACCCCTGTGTCATCGACACCGAGACCGTGATCCGTCCCAACCCCGGGGTGGACAACGATTCGCTGCCCCACGTGCTGATCAACCAGCTGAAGCTCTCTGTCGTCTCCACGATGCTCGTCCCCATGGCCAATCCGAACTCTCCCCTCGACCTGAACATGGCGGGGGTGGGCGTCGAGGGGGAACAGACCTCGAAGATGAAGAGGCCCGTGGTCCGCGACACCGAGACCGACAACATCTGTGTCCGTTGGGAGAGCATCACCTACCGGCACAAGGACAACGTGCCCCGCCTGGGCGGCGCGGCGCTGTCACCGGTCGACCATTTCCCGACGATCATGGCGGGCTACACCGACGCCCTCGGAGCCGTCCGGAGCGGAGCCGTTAACAAGGTGCTCGACGCCTATCCGGAGATGCCGGTCCGCTGTCTCATCCGGTCGACGATGGTCTACACCCGCTTCCTGGACGCCGCGACACATCCGGACTACCTGGGCCGGCCCGACGAGGCCGATCGGCTCTTCCGGCTCCTGGGGAAGTACCCCGACTACCTCTCGCCCGAAGCCGCGGACTATGTCGGCGCCGAGGAGCGTGCCTCCTTGCACACCGGCAACGTGCCTTACTTCACCGCCAGGGGCGGCTCCCTGGAACTGGCCACGCCGAAAAGCCGGTTCCCCGGCGTCCACAGGATGTCGTCACTCGACTTCGCACGTCGCGGCATCGACCTCAACGCCCGGCAGAGCGATCTCTATCACCGCTTTCTGATGGAAGAGTGCTTCGGCGAGCTGGCCGTGAGCGATGCAGCCGCGCTGTCCGGCCGGAGCGTGTTCGCCGAGGCCGTGAACGAAGCCCGACCGCAGTCGTGGTGGTCCGGGATCGCCCGCACCATCGCCTCGCTCGCGGTGTCCCACGACGGGCCCGAGGGGCCGGAATCCGGCTGGGTGTGCGGCATCGGCCCCGACCGGAGCGCCCCCACCGTCACGCCGGGCAACTTCATCTCGTTCCATGACGCCGGCGGCATCGTCACGTTCCTGGAGAACGCGGCACGCCGTGATGGCCGTCTCCGCGGCGCCGCTCTCAGTGCGAGTCGCGGACTCGACACGCTCCTGAGCGAGTACGGCGAAGTCCTGGCGGAGGCGGCGGAAGGCGTGTTCACCGGGGACGCCTCCCTGCTCCTCACCCTGCCGTCCCGGGTGGACGCCCACCGGCTGGACCGCACCCTCGCGAAGATTGACGAGAGGGCCGCGTCGGGCACCGTCGAGACCGACCTGGCCAACGGGCCCGCCGGTGTCCTGATGGTCCTGCTGTCCCGCCTCGAAGCGGGCGAGACGGCGCTCGTCGGCGACGAACGCCTGGAGAGGCTGCGTCATGTGGTCCTCGGACACCTCGAGGAGCCCAGGACGTTCCCCTGGTTCGATGTCGCGCACGGCGAGCTCGGGATGCGGTGGGCCGCGGCCCGCATGGGGAGGGTCCTCGGCGACAGCGCCCTGCTGAACTCCTCGGCGGACTGGCTGGCCGGCCGGCGGGCCGAGGGCGACGAGCCGCCGACGGCGGGATGGTGCAAAGGCACCGCCGGCCTCCTGCTGACCTCGGCGGAGATCCTGACGTCGGCCGGACGGCAGGACCTGCTGTCCGGCGAGCGGCTGGCCGCCCTCGTGGACCGGGCGACCCGGCTGCCCGCCGACCGGCCGGTGGACCTGTCCGTCTGTCACGGAAGCAGCGGTGTGGTCCAGTCGCTGATCGCGGCGGGCCGCATTCTCGGGGACGGCTCCCTGCTCGAACGGGCTCGCGACTACCAGGAACGGGTGATCGCCGCGATCCGCGAGAACGGCTTTCATACCGGAACCCCGGGCCGCACGTCCCTGCTGGGTTACATGTTCGGCTGGTCAGGCATCGGGGACACCGACATCCTGTTGCAGGACGCAACAGCCCTTCCGGGTGATGTCTCGATCCCGGTCGCGCTCTCCACCTCCGTCTGACGAGCAGCAGCCACAGGAGCAACCACCGTGCAGAAGAACACCATGGGTTACGGATTCCCCCTCGTCATCGGCGTCGTCATCGCGGCCGTGGCCATCACCCAGCACAATTACGGCGGGGCCGTCTTCGCCGCCGCGGTCGGCGCAGCGGTCTCTCTCTTCCTCTACATCAAGTCCACTCGCAAGAGGAGGCGCTGAGTGAAGTACTCGATCCTTCTCCCGTTCGGTCCCACCCGCCCCGAGCAGGTCGTACCGTTCGCGAACCTGGTGAAGTGGACGGCCGCCGAACGGTTGTGGCAGGGCCAGGGAATGGTGCTGGAGTCGCACCATCTGGTCAGCTGGCTCGCCGGGATCGGCATCCGCGTGCCCGTCGGGTTCGGCGTCTCGTTGATGCCCTTCCGCTCCCCCTACCAGGCGGCGATCGAGGCCCGGTCGGTCGCGCTCGCGACCGGGCATCCGGTCGTCGCCGGATTCGGCCCGGGGTCGCTGTCGATTCAGCAGGGCGTCCTGGGCAAGCCGTACGCGAGCCCGCTGCGCGCGTCCCGGGAGTACGTACAGATCGTGCGCGGTCTGCTTTCCGGGAATCTGGTCGATGTCGCCGGTGAATACCACTCGGTCTCCGCCAACCTGATCAAGTCCCTCGCGCCACCGACTCTCGTGGGTCTGGGGGTGCTGCGGGAGAAGATGGCGGTGCTGGCCGGTGAGGTCGCCGATGTGGCCATCACCTGGATGGGGTCGGCACAGTACCTGGACAGCACTTTGATTCCGGCCGTCCGCCGCGCGGACCGCAAGCTCGACGAGCCGGTGAGCGTCACGGCCATCGTGCCGGTCGCCCTGTCGGGGCCGGACCGCCGGGTGACCGACCTGGCGGCAGCCGCCTGCGGATCACACCTTCAACTCCCTCACTACCAGGACACGCTGCGCAGGGCCGGAATCGACGTGTCCGGCGAGCAGGGCATGGCCGACGCGGTGAAACTCGTCGACGGTGGTGTGTTCCTCCACGGGACCGTGGAGGAGATCCACAGGAGACTGGACGAGTACCAGGCAGCCGGCGTGGACGAGGTGGTCCTCAACGCCACCGGTGTCGGGCAGGTCCACGGGCCCAGGGCCGCTGCCCAGGATCTCCTGAAGATCCTGCGGGCGGTGCGGTCTTGATTCGCCTGTACGACACCAGCGCCCGGCAGATCCGTGACTTCGTACCGCTCACAGCGGGCTGTGTCTCGATCTACCTCTGTGGCGCGACCGTCCA
>NZ_JBIWKI010000022.1:0-130491 GCF_044765565.1 Streptomyces sp. NPDC102437
CGGGTGGTCCGTCCGGGCCGGTCGCGGTGGACTGCGACGGGAACCATGGTTAGCGGCGGCCGGGACGAGGGTCAATGATGTGACGTACTACCCCAATACGGAGCAATGTCCGAAATGAAATACTCTGGACCGTTTTCGCGCTGCTTGGGGGGGTACTGTTTCTACTATCCGGCCTAGGATGTGACGTGGCCCCTATGCGTGGCATCACATCCACAGAGCCATTTCGAGGGTTCAGGCGGGCGTTCTGCGCACGGTGGAACGTCGGGCCGCGCAGCCTGGGCACCCTTCAACCAGAGCCTCTCGTTCGGATCATGCCGGACATCCGTCATTCCCCCGAGGCACCCGCCCCCACGCAGACGATGGCCCCCGGCGAGCGCACCGACGCACACACCGCCACGACGACCACCAGGTCGCCTACGCGGGCTCCGGCGTCCTCGCGGTCACTACCGGGGCGGGCACCTGGTTCGCGCCCGGCAACCGGGCCATCTGCCCAATTGCGCCTGCACCACGCCCTTCGCATGCCGGCCGACGACGTACCGGTGACGACGGTCGCCCATCGCTGCGGCTGGTCGTCCACCAGCACCTTCATCGACGTCCGCCGGTGTCGGCGGCCTGGCCGGCCCGCTCATCGGAGGCGTCGCCGACGCCACATCCCTGCAGACGGCGCTCACCCCGCCGACCCTCACGCCCGCCCCGAGCCGGCTGCTGTACCGCGGCCTGCCCGGACCGGCCATGCCGGACCATCTCGCCAGCCCGGCACCGGCCGAGGACGGTCCCGGCACGGGGCGCTCGGACCCGTCTCCGACGACCCATTTGAATGATCAAAGTAGCGAGGGGTTAGCATATGAGCGCCGCCTAGCTCGAAAGATAAACCTGTGACTGTCAATGACGACTCGTTCACCAGCTGGAAGAACCGCGAGGAGATCGCGGAGTCGATGATCCCGGTCATCGGGAAACTGCACCGGGAGCGGGACGTAACGATCCTGCTCCACAGCCGATCCTTGGTGAACAAGTCGGTGGTCAGCATCCTGAAGACCCACCGATTCGCCCGCCAGATCGCCGGTGAGGAGCTGTCGGTCACCGAGACGCTGCCGTTCCTCCAGGCCCTCACCACGCTCGACCTCGGCCCTTCCCAGATCGACATCGGCATGCTCGCCGCGACCTACGCGGCCGACGACCGCGGTCTCTCCATCGAGGAGTTCACCGCCGGGGCCGTCGCCGGGGCCACAGGTGCCAACAAGATCGAGCGCGGTGACGGACGCGATGTCGTCCTGTACGGATTCGGCCGCATCGGCCGCCTCGTCGCCCGACTGCTGATCGAGAAGGCCGGCTCCGGCAACGGACTGCGGCTGCGCGCCATCGTCGTCCGCCGGGGCGGCGACCAGGACATCGTCAAGCGTGCCTCGCTGCTGCGCCGCGACTCGATCCACGGCCAGTTCCAGGGCACGATCACCGTGGACGAGGCGAAGAACACCATCGTCGCCAACGGCAACGAGATCAAGGTGATCTACGCCAACGATCCGTCCGAGGTCGACTACACGGCGTACGGCATCAAGGACGCCATCCTCATCGACAACACCGGCAAGTGGCGCGACCGCGAGGGCCTGTCCAAGCACCTGCGTCCCGGCATCGACAAGGTCGTCCTGACCGCTCCGGGCAAGGGCGACGTCCCCAACATCGTGCACGGCGTCAACCACGACACGATCAAGCCGGACGAGCAGATCCTGTCCTGCGCGTCCTGCACCACCAACGCGATCGTGCCGCCGCTGAAGGCGATGGCGGACGAGTACGGCGTCCTGCGTGGCCACGTGGAGACCGTCCACTCGTTCACCAACGACCAGAACCTGCTGGACAACTACCACAAGGCCGATCGCCGCGGCCGTTCCGCGCCGCTGAACATGGTCATCACCGAGACCGGTGCCGCGTCCGCCGTCGCCAAGGCGCTGCCCGAGCTCAAGGCGCCGATCACCGGCAGCTCGATCCGGGTCCCGGTGCCGGACGTCTCGATCGCGATCCTCAGCCTGCGGCTCGGGCGCGAGACGAACCGTGAGGAGGTCCTCGACTACCTCCGCAACGTGTCGCTGACCTCGCCGCTCAAGCGCCAGATCGACTTCACCACCGCGCCCGACGCCGTGTCGAGCGACTTCATGGGTTCGCGCCACGCCTCGATCGTCGACGCCGGCGCCACCAAGGTCGACGGCGACAACGCGATCCTCTACCTCTGGTATGACAACGAGTTCGGCTACTCGTGCCAGGTCATCCGCGTCGTGCAGCACGTCTCCGGTGTGGAGTACCCGACCTACCCGGCACCGGCGGTCTGATCCGGCCGGGCCCACTGTCCCGGCCGTCCCTGTCCGGACACGCCGCGAAGGGCGCCTGGGGAGCAGCTGCTCCCCAGGCGCCCTTCGCGCTTCTCGCCCTGCCGCCGTCCGCCGTCCGCCGGTCAGTCGAGCGAGGCGGCGAACATGCCGGGCTCGTAGGAACCGCCCTTCAGATGCACGATCACGGCGAGCCGGTTGGCCGCGTTGATCAGGGCGACCAGGGCGACCAATGAGGCGACCTGGTCGTCGTCGTAGTGCTTGCGCACCGCGGCCCAGGTCTCGTCGGACACGCCTTCGTGGGCATCCGCGAGTCGGGTGCCCTCCTCGGCGAGCGCCAGCGCGGCCCGTTCGGCCTCGGTGAACACGGTGGACTCTCGCCACGCCGCGACCAGGTTGAGCCGGAGCGCGGTCTCACCGGCGGCCGCGGCCTCTTTGGTGTGCATGTCGATGCACCAACCGCAGCCGTTGATCTGGCTGGCCCGCAGCGACACCAGTTCCTGGGTGGACTGCGGGAGCGACGACTGCTGGATCACCAGGCCGGCGTTGGCGAACCGCTTGGCGAACTTGGCGGCGGTCTCGTTCTCGAACAGGTTGAATCGGGCGTCCATGGCCTCGTCCTCACTCGTGGTGTTGCACTCGACGGACACCAGACGCCGCCGCCCCGATCGTTGTGACAGTTCCTTCTGTGTGACCTGCGCCACTGCCCATCGGTGTCACAGACCGGCGCGGAGCGGCGTCTTGTGCGCGTGGCACCGTCGAGAGCGAACAGGCAGGAGCAGCCGGTGAAGAGCGAGCACAGCGAGGGCGGAGCGGACACGGCCGGGTGGGTCGGAGACGGCGTACGCACGGACCCGGCCACCGAGGCGTTCGTCGCCCATCGCGGCCTGCTGTTCACCGTCGCGTACGAGATGCTCGGCTCGGCCGCCGACGCGGAGGACGTGTTGCAGGAGACCTGGCTGCGGTGGGCTGGTGTCGATCTCGGCATGGTGCAGAACCAGCGCGCGTTCCTGGTCAGGATCGCCACGCGTCAGGCGCTGAGCCGACTGCGTACGCTCGGCCGCCGCAAGGAGTCCTACGTCGGCTCCTGGCTGCCCGAACCGCTGCTCACCGCACCCGACGTGGCCGAGGACATCGAGCTGGCGGACAGCGTCTCGACGGCGATGCTCCTGGTGCTGGAGACCCTCGCACCGACCGAGCGGGCGGTGTTCGTGCTGCGCGAGGTGTTCGACGTCGAGTACGACGAGATCGCCGAGGCCGTCGAGAAGAGCCCGGCCGCGGTCCGCCAGATCGCGCACCGGGCACGGACCCACGTCGCCGCGCGCCGACCGCGCGAGGTCGTCTCCCCGGCCGAGACCCGCGAAGCACTCGATGCGTTCCGGCGGGCGACCGAGACGGGCGATCTGCAGGGCCTGCTCGACATCCTCGCGCCGGACGTGGCCCTCATGGGCGACGGCGGCGGAATCAAGCAGGCCGTCCTGCACCCGGTCGTGGGGGTCGACAGGGTGGCCCGCCTGCTGGCCACCGGGCTGGGACGGGTCACCGAGGTCTCGCTGCTGCCGGCACAGGTCAACGCCTACCCGGCGCTGATCGTCCGGCTCGACGGCGTGCTCGACACCGTCATCACGCTGCGCATCACCGGCGGTCTCGTCTCTGCGGTCTACGCCGTGCGCAATCCCGAGAAGCTGTCGCACATGGCGCAGGAGACCGCCCTGCGCCGCTGAGCGCGGGGCAGCGGCGGCAGCGGCGGCAGCGGCGGCAGCGGCGGCAGCGGCAGACAAACCCCCGGCCACGCCCGCAGTGTCAGGACGGTGGCTGTGACCCGTCCCCCTGAGGACACCCGCCCCACATATACAGAGACTTTTATTAAGAGGGGGTGGTGACAGGACAAGAGGTGCGCGACGGGACGGACAGGGACGCGCCGCGCCCAGGGGCGGGGTTCAGGACGAGGGTGCGGGCAGCACCGTGTCCACGTCGTAGAGCTGGGCGTCCACATGGTCGAGGGCGAGCCGGACGGCGCCCAGCACCACGGCCTGGTCGGAGAGGGTGGAGACCGCCAGGGCCGGAGGTTCCAGGCACAGCGGGTCCAGGTGCCGCCGCAGCGGCTCCAGCAGTACGTCACCGGAGCGCGAGACCCCGCCGCCGATCACGACGAGCTCGGGGTCCAGGGCCAGGACCAGTGCGGCAATGCCTTCGGCCAGGTCGTGGGCGTACTGCTCCACGGCCCAGCGGGCGGCCGGTTCGCCGGTGCGGGCCTGGGCGAAGACGTACTCGGCCGCCTCCTGGGGCAGGATGTCCGCCGGTATCTTCGGATAGCCCGTCAGATGCGAGGTGGCCCGGTGCCAGCCCAGCAGGGGCAGGGCACCGATCTCACCGGCCGCTCCCCCGCGCCCCCGGTGCACCCGGCCGCCGATCAGCAGACCGGCACCGGTGCGCACTCCGGACAGCACGAAGGCCACGTCATCCACACCCTGGGCCTCGCCGATCCAGCCCTCCGTGAGTGCGGCGAGATTGCAGTCGTTCTCCACCAGGACCGGGCAGTCGAAGTCGGCGCCCAACTCCCCCGCAAGGTCCAGACCGTCCCATTCCGGCAGGCCGACGCAGCGTTTGACCCGGCCGTCATGGCTGACCACGCCTGTGGTGCCGACGCAGACGGCGGCGAGCTGGGCGGACCGGACCGTCGCCGATTCCAGCGCCCCGACGGCCGTCGCGCGCACGGCGGCCAGGCGTACGGAACGCCCCGCGTCCGCGCTCACCCGCTCCGTGCGGGCCGCCACTACCGTGCCGTCGAGGTCGGCGACGGCCGCTCTGATGCTGTACGAGCCGATGTCGATCCCGAGCACGTAGTCGCCGGTCGAGTGGAAGGTGAACAGTCTGGCGGGGCGGCCCATGTGGCCCGGCTGAGGTGGCAGTTCCTTCAGCCATCCCGAGCCGAGCAGCTCCTCCGTCAGGCTCTCCACGGTCGGGCGGGACAGACCTGTGCGTCTGGTGACCTCGGTGAGACTGAGGGGGCCCTGGCCGCGCAGGGCGCGAAGCGTCGTGACCAGATTGATGCGCCGCAGCCGCGAGGTGTCGCCTCCGGAAATTGTCACCGTCACTCCCTTGACAGGCTCTGTACATGAGAAATAAAAACAGCTTGCATTAGTAAGTCGCAAGTCCGAGGGGGTTTTTGTGGTCACTCTCGCCATCATCGGGGCGGGGCTGCGCGGTATGAGCTATGCGCGGCGTGCTCTGGAGACCGGCATGGCGCGTGTTGTGGCCGTGGCCGAACCTGACCCGGAACGCAGGCAGAACATGGCAGCCGCGCACGCCGTACCGGCCGAGAACGTCTTCGCCGACTGGCGGGATCTGCTCGCCCGGGACCGGCTGGCCGACGCGGCGGTGATCTCGACGCAGGACAGCATGCACACGGAACCCGCGGTGCGGGCGGCCGATCTCGGCTACCACCTGCTCCTGGAGAAGCCGATGGCGCAGAGCGAGGAGGAGGCTGCCGCCATCTCCTCGGCCGCCGACCGCAATGACGTTCTGCTGGCCGTCTGCCATGTCATGCGCTACACGCCCTACACGATCAGGCTCAGGGAGCTGATCGCCGAGGGGCGGATCGGCGACGTGATGAACATCCAGCACCTGGAACAGGTCGGCTGGTGGCATCAGGCCCACTCGTTCGTACGGGGAAACTGGCGCAGCGAGGAGGGGTCCGGGCCGATGCTGATGACCAAGGCCTGCCACGACCTCGACTGGATCGCCCACGTCAAGGGGGCGCTGCCCGAGCGGGTGTCGTCCTTCGGGAATCTGGTGCACTTCCGGGCCGAGAACCGGCCCGAGGGTGCGACGGACCGCTGCGTGGAGTGCCCGGTGGAATCCACCTGCCCGTACTCCGCCAAGCGCATCTACCTCGATTGTCTGGGCGACGCGGACAAGGAGTTCTGGCCGCTGTCCGCGGTCACGTCCGACCACACGAAGGAAGGCGTGCTCGCGGCGCTGCGCGAGGGCCCGTACGGCCGATGCGCGTACACCTGTGACAACGACGTGGTCGACACCCAGGTGGTGACCATGGAGTTCACCGACGGCACCTCCGCCACCTGCACGGTCACCGCGTTCGCGGCGCTGGAGCACCGCAAGACCCGGATCTTCGGCACCCGGGGCTCCATCGACGGGGACGGAGTCGTGCTGCGCGTGCACGACTTCGTGACCGACGAGGTCACCGTCATCGACACCGGAGCGAGCGGCGATCCCACGGCCGCCACCGGGCACGGCGGCGGGGACGCGGCCCTGTTCGACGCGTTCGTCGATGCCATCGACAAGAACAAGCCCTCCCTGGTACTCACCGACGGTGCGGAGAGCCTGGCCACGCACCGGGTCGTCTGGGCGGCCGAGCAGGCCCGCCGCACCGGCACCGTCGTGTCCCTCCTGTCGCACTGATCCCCGGCCGTGGCGCCACGCCCGCCGGATCCCGCGCTCACCGGTCACCCTCACGAAAGGCACACCCCCGTGCGTAAGTTGACAGTCATGCTCACCGTCGGAGCTCTCGCCCTGAGCGTAGGCGCCTGCGGCAAGAAGAACGGTTCCGCCACCTCGGAGAAGGAGCTCGTCTACACCTCCTCCTGGGGGGCCGACGAGCCGCAGGGCAAGCTCATCAAGTCGATAGCCGACGACTTCACCGAGGCGACCGGCACCAAGGTCGACCTGAAGTTCGTGGGCCGCAAGGGCACCGACACCCTCCCCACCGAGATGAACGCGGGCCAGGGCCCGGACCTGTTCGACACCTCCACCGACAGCGTCGGCGCCTTCGTCACGCAGAACCTCGCCGCGCCGCTCGACGACGTCCTGGACATGAAGGTGCCCGGCGAGGGCAAGAAGGTGCGGGACGTGCTGCCGGAGTCGGTGGTGAACGCGTCGACCGACAAGGACCACGTCCGCTTCATGGCCCACACCGTGATCTCCACCGCGGTCTGGTACGACGCCTCCAAGCACGCGGGGCTCGCTCCCAAGACGTGGGACGAGTTCATCGCCTATCTCGACAAGGCGAAGAAGGACGGCCGCACGCCGCTGGGTCAGGACGGCACGGTCAACTTCTACAACGCGTACTGGTTCTACTCGGCCCTGGTCCGATCCGAGGGGGCCGGCAGCCTCAACGCCCTGCGCAAGGACCCGGCCGCCTGGGACAAGCCGGCCGTCCTCGCGGCGGCCGAGAAGGTGGAGCAGCTGGCCGACGGCGGCTACTTCCAGAAGGACTTCATGGCCACCAAGTACCCTGCGGCGCAGGACGCCTGGGCCCAGGGCAAGTACGACCTGAACCTCAACGGCACCTGGCTGGCCGCCGAGACCGACGCGAAGCAGGCCAAGGGGACCGAGGTCGCCTCGTTCCAGCTGCCGGCCGGCGGCAAGAACTCCGTGGAGGTCGGCACGCTCGGCTGGGGCGTGAACGCCAAGGGCCACAACATCGAGGCGGCCAAGGAGTTCCTCGCCTTCGCGATGCAGAAGAAGTACGCGGAGAAGATCTCCACCGCCGCGCACAACATCCCCGCGCGTCCGGACGTCCCCGCGCCCGGCTACCTGGCGGGTGTGCAGAAGGACGTCGCCGAGGCGAAGTTCACCCACCGCACCTACGACGACATGGTCACGGACAAGAACTGGTGGAACAACGTCTTCCTGCCCCTGGACGACGAGTTGCTCTCCGGCAAGATCGATGCCGCGGCCTTCGTGAAGACCGGCAAGAAGAAGGTCACCGACTACCTCGCCGGCAAGGGCTGAGCCCATGGGGACAGCAACACTCACCCCGCCCGCGGCAGTGGCGGCACCCGCCGCGGGCAAGGGGGGCAAACGGGTGCGGCCGGCACGTGAGCGCGCCTTCTGGCCCTTCCTTCTCCCCGCCCTGATCGCCTACTCCGCGCTCTTCGTCCTGCCTTCGCTGTTCGGCTTCTGGGTCAGTTTCAACAAATGGACGGGGCCCGGTTCCGCCATGACGTGGAACGGTCTGGGCAACTACCTCGACCTGACGCGCAGCGAGGCCTTCCGCACCGCCTTCGTCAACACCTTCGTGCTGGCCTTCGGCGGCGGGGTCCTGGTCTTCGCCTTCACGTTCCTGTCCATGATGGTGCTGCGGCAGCTCAAGGGCCGGGCCTTCATCCGGTCCGTGATCTTCCTGCCGATGATCATCTCGGTGATCGCGGTCGGCGTGGCCATCGGCTTCCTGCTCAATCCCGACGGCGCGGTCAATACGGTCCTGGGCTGGGTCGGCATCCAGGGGCGGCCGTGGCTGGGCCCGGACATGGTGTTCAAGTGCATCGTCGCCGGGCTTGTGTGGTCGAGCACCGGCTTCTACGTGGCGCTGATGATGTCGGCCGCCGACTCCATCCCGCCCTACCTCTACGAGGACGCCAAGCTGATGGGCGCCACGAAGTGGGAGCAGTTCCGGCACATCACACTCCCGCTGACCTGGGACGTGTTCGCGGTGTCGGCCGTGCTGTGGGTGGTCAACAGCCTGAAGGTGTTCGAGATCGTGATCGCCTTCACCACGGCCGGCACACCGGCGAGTCCGCCGATCCAGGCCCGCACCGTGGCGGTGCAGCAGTACGCCTCGGTGGCCGGCAGCGGTGTGCCCGAGCTGGGTTCGGGTGCCGCCATGGGCGTCGTCATCCTGATCGTCACGACGATCCTCATCGTACTGACCCGGCGTGTCACCCGCCGCGAACGTGTGGAGCTTTCATGAGGCGCCTGCTCGGCGACATTCTGGTGCCGCGTGCGACGACCGTCGCGCTGTGGGCCTGGGTCGTCTTCAACCTCGCGTTGGTCGCCTGGGTGGGCCTCCAGTCGCTCAAGGACTCCGGGCAGGTCTGGCTCTCGCCGTTCGCGCTGCCGGACCCCATCGAGTGGGGCAACTACTCCGCGGCGTGGAAGGCGGCCGGCTTCTCCGCCGCCGCGCTCAACAGCACCGTCCTGACGGTGGTCGGAGCCCTGCTGATCGTCGCGCTGTCGGCGCCCGCCGCGTATGTACTGGCCCGCTCCGACCGGCGCGCCGCCGGGCGGCTCACCGGGTATTTCGCGATGGGACTCAGCATCCCGGTCCAGACGATCGTGATCCCCATCATCGTGATCAAGCTTTCCGTGTCCACGTTCATGATCGACTGGGTGACCGGCTGGTGGGACAACCGGATCACGCTCCTGGTCTTCCAGGTGGTGCTGTCGCTCCCGTTCGCCGTGTTCGTACTGACCGGCTACATGCGCTCACTGCCCCACGAGATCGAGGAGGCGGCCGAGCTGGACGGTGCGGGTCCGCTGCGCGCCTTCGTCCAGGTCGTGCTGCCGGTGGCCAAGCCGGGTGTGATGACGGTGCTCATCCTCAACGTCATCGGCCTGTGGAACGAGACCCTGCTCGCCTTGTTGATCACCCCGACGCCTGAGGAGCGCACGCTGCCCGCGGCCCTTCTCAGCCTCTATAGCTCCATGCAGTACAGCTCCGACTGGGGCGCCCTGTTCGCCGGAATCGTGATCCTGGTCTACCCCATGATCGTGCTCTACCTCTGGCTGGGCCGTCGCATCGTCGAAGGCATGACTGCAGGGATCGGCAAGTAACGCGCAACAGAGACCGGCAATCCAATCGGAAGGACCGAGACTTGCGTACCTCACGTATCCCGAGTACCCCACCCGCCCGGCGAAGTCGGATCGCGGGGGCGCTCCTGGCGGCTCTCGCTCTCCCCCTCTCCGCGGTGGCGGTGGCGCCCGCGCAGGCGGCGCCCGCGAAGCAGTCCCATCCGCGCGCGGCCGGCATCACGTACTACGTCGACGCCGAATCCGGCAATGACAGCGCATCGGGCCGGAACGCGGCGGCTGCCTGGAAGTCCCTTGCCAGGGCCAGCCAGTTGACGCTGGGCCCCGGTGACCAGCTGCTGTTCAAGGCAGGTCAGCGGTGGAAGGGACGGCTGGATGTGCAGGGGGCGGGGGCGGTCGGCAGTCCCGCGCTCGTCGGCTCGTACGGCACCGGTGCCAAGCCGCTGATCGAGGGCGGCGGCACGACCGATGTCGCGGTCAAGCTCAACAACGTCCACGACTTCACGCTCGACGGTCTTGAGGTGACCAACTGGAGCGACAGCACCACGCCCCGCTCCGGTGTGAACCTGTTCGGCAAGGACGCGGGCAAGCTGTCCAACGTCACCCTGCGCAATCTGAACATCCATGACGTGGACGGGCCCGGCGGCAGCACGGTCAGCTCGGCGGGGCTGCTGATCTCCATCCGCGGCAACACGACGCCCACGTTCTTCGACAACCTGGTGGTGGAGAAGAACGAGGTCAGCAAGATCCGTTCGTACGGGATCATCAACTGGTCCACCTGGTCCCGGCGCAACGGCATGACGAGCCTGTACCCGGTGGAGACCGCAATCCCCGACAGCGAGGTCGTCACCTGGACGCCCAGCACCAATGTCAAGATCCGTGACAACTACGTCCATGACGTGACGGCCGGCGGCATCACCCCCATGCACACCAAGGGCGCCGTCATCGAGGGCAACCGCGTCCACAAGGCCGCCACCGGCCGGCTCAACACCAAGGGCGGCAACGTCGGCATCTGGTGGCAGGGCAACGACGACCTGCTCGTGCAGCGCAACGAGGTGTCGGGCTCCGGCTTCAACGGGCCGGGCACCGACGGTCACGGCTTCGACGCGGACGCCGACAACAACCGCAGCGTCGTCCAGTACAACTACAGCCACGACAACGACGGCGGGTTCTTCATCACCGTCTCCTTCAAGGGAGCGCCGACCAAGGACACCGTGGTCCGCTACAACCTGAGCAAGGACGACGGCTTCGAGGTCTTCAGCCTCTCCACCGAGACGTCGGGCACCGCGATCTACAACAACACGATCTACGCGAGCGGCCGGGTCGTCACCGTGCACCCGCCGTACACCGGGGCTGGCGACTATCCTCTCGGCAAGATCGTGCACATCTACAACAACGCCGGCGGCATCGACATCCGCAACAACATCTTCTACAACCGGACCACGGCCGGCTACGACACCGCCAACAACACGGTCTACGACTCCAACCTCTACTGGGGCACCGACACTCCCGTCGCCCCCTCCGGCGACATCAACGCCATCAAGGCGGACCCGAAGCTGGTCTCCATCGGCACCGAAGCGGCGGGCTACGGGCTCCAGTCCGACTCCCCCGCCAGGGGACGCGGCGCGACGGTGACGCAGGGCATCAAGGACTACTTCGGCAACACGGTCCCGGCCACCGCTCCCGACCGGGGCTTCCACCAGTTCACCGGAGCCCCGCTGCAGCCGGTCGTCACCACCTCGTACGCCACGCTCGGCAACAGTCACGCCTACCGGATGGTCGACGGGAACACCGCGACCGCGTGGAGCAGCGTGTCCTCCGGGGTCACCTTTCCCGGCACCATCGACGTGGACTTCCGCCGGCCCACCAGCGTCGGCACCGTCACCCTGCACACCGCCTTCGCCGCCGGCCAGGGCATCGAACAGCTCGATGTGCAGACCTGGAACGGCTCGGCCTGGGTGACCCAGGTCGCCGGGCAGCAACTGGTCTGGGCGGGAAACACGTCGACCGTCGAGCAGCGCACGATCACCCTGCCGCAGCGGGTGACGACCGAGCGACTGCGGCTGACGGTCCGTGACGCCAACCTCCAGTGGGGCAACTTCGCGCTCTACGAGATCCAGGCCGCCTGACCGGTGGGTGGTCCGTACGGCACCTGACGGCGTCGCGGGTCACCCCACCTCGCACCACATACGGCATGAATGCCGACGGCCTCCCGGGGCACGCGGAAGCGTGGCACTCCGGGAGGCCGTCGGGGCGTTTCGGTCCGGGAGGCCCGGTCCTCTCACGCGGTGTGTTCCACGACTCCGCCGACCACGACGGGCTCCGCGACGGTGCCGGGGATGTCCTCGGGTGCGGCGCGCAGGATGTCACGGGACAGGACCACGAAGTCGGCCGCCTTGCCGGCGGTCAGCGAACCCCGCTCGTCGTCCAGGAAGTTGGCGTACGCCGAGCCCATCGTGTAGCCGTGGACCGCGGTCTCCACGCTGATCGTCTCCTGCGGTATCCAGGGCTCACCACCGCCGAGCGGACGCCGGGTGACCGCGGTGTGGATGCCGATCATCGGGTCCATCTCCGCCACGTTCCAGTCGCTGGAGAGCGCGAGCACGGCCCCGGCCGTGTGCAGGCTGCGCATCGGCCATGCCTTGTGCCAGCGCTCCTCCCCGATGTTCTGTGCCCAGTCCTTGCCGGGGCCGGCGACCTCGGGGGCGCAGTGCCGGGGCTGCATGCACGCGACCGCGCCCAGGGCGGCGAACCGCGGGGTGTCCTCGGGGTCCAGGCACTCGACGTGGACGACCGGGTGGCGGGCGTCCCGCTCCCCGTTGACCGTGCGGGCCCGCTCGACGGCGTCCAGTACCGTGCGGATGCCCCGGTCGCCGGTAGCGTGGACGAAGCACTGGAAGCCGCGGGCGTCCGCTTCGTCAGCAGCTCGGCGAACTCCTCGGGCGGGTAGAAGGTGTCGCCCCGGTGGTGGCGGCAGCCCGCGTAGGGTTCCAGCAGTGCCGCGGTCCGCGGCTCCACCACGTCGTCGATGTAGAGCTTGAGCAGTCCGACCCGGATCCGGTCGTCGTCGTAGCGGTGGGCGGCGGTGGCGAAGTCGTCGAGGTCGGCGTCGGTGGTGCCGCGCGGGTGGACGAGGGCGGCGACGATGCGGGACTTGAGCCGGCCCTCGGCGCGTGCGCGGTCGAAGAGCGGGAGGTCGTCGAGCGAGTTCTGGGGTTCGACCACGGTGGTGATGCCGAAGCGAATGGCGTCGTCCAGGGACTTGGCGAGCCGCCCGTACTGCCGGTCGGGCGAGGCCCACGGAAGACCCAGCTGCTTCAGGGCGCGGTGGCCGTCGCGGGACAGGCCCTTGACCGCGAAGTCCTTGATGAAACCGGTGGGTCCACCCGTGGCCGGGTCGGTCACGGCTTCGCCGAACGGCAGGTGGGTGCGGTCGCGGTCGATGCCGATGTGGCGCAGGCCCGCGGTGTTGACCCAGGCGGTGTGCACGTCGTAGCTGAGCACGAAGGCCGGTACGTCGCCGGTGACCGGTTCGAGGTCGGCGGCGGTGGGCATCCGGCCGTCCGGGATGGCCGAGTAGTCGAATGCTTCCGCCTCGATCCACCCGGCGTCGGGGTCGGCGGTGTGCCAGGCGCGGATGCGGGCGTGGACCTCGTCGAGGGTCGCGGCGCCGCTCGGAGCGCGCGATCCGCGCTGGACGCTGTGGATCGAACTGTGGGCGCGCACCGCGTCGAACGAGCCGCTGCGACAGGCGCAGGCCGAGATCGACCGCGGCTGGCAGGAGGACCTCGAATCGCTTCTCGCCAAGGGCGTGCGGCAGGGCCGCTTCGCCGAGGACCCCGACACGGCGACCCGCGCTTCCGAACTCCTGGCCCTGTTAGACGGGTTGAGTACCCGTGTGGTCCTCGGCCAGCGCGGTGCGGACCGGGCGAGCGCGCTGCGCATGGCGCTTTCGGTGACCGAGCGGCTGGTGGAGCGGGGTTGGGCTCTCCCGCTCCAGTCACGCCGGGGCCCCGGACCCGGCAGCGGCTCGCCCCCCGGCCCTGGGATACGGTTGGTCCGCAACACGGCGTGGAGGGGACCACATTGACGCGGGTTGCGATTGTCGGTGGCGGGATCGGCGGCCTGGCCGCCGCGTTGTTCTTGGGGCGGCGGGGTCATCGAGTGACTCTGTTCGAACGCGACGGTCACCGTCCGGGACCGGATGCCGACCGGGAATTCTTCGACTGGCACCGCCCCGGTGTGCCGCAGGCGGTCCAGCCGCACGGCCTCCTGGCCCCGGTCCGGACCGTACTTCGCGCCGAGGTTCCGGATGTGTACCGCGCGATGCTGCGCATGGGCGCCCGGGAACGCAATGAATTCGAGTGGTTCGACGACCGCGGGCCCGCCCGTCCCGGCGACGAGGACCTGGTGACGATCCAGACTCGGCGCATCGTGCTGGAGGTCGCCCTGCACGATGCGGTGCACCGCGATCCGGGCGTCGAGGTACGGCTCGGGGAGCCCGTCGACGGGCTCCTCGTCGACCGGCGCGGGGACGTCCCGCAGGTCACGGGGGTACGGTCCGCCTCCGGGACGCACGATGCGGATCTGGTGCTCGATGCCGGGGGCCGCCGCTCGCCGGTGCCCCGCTGGCTGTCCGCGGCGGGCTGCCGGGACGCCGTCGTGGAGAACCACCGCGTCCGGATCGCGTACTTCTGCCGTTGGTACCGGCTGCGCCCCGCCGGACCGCGTGATGCCGGACGCGTCAAGGCGGGTTCGACCTCTGCATTCGCGATCGGCGGGGTGTTCCCGTCGGACAACGGCATCTTCGCCGCCTCCTTGACGGTGTCCACCGCCGATCCGACCCGCGCGGCGCTCCGGGACCCGGCGGTGTTCGAGCGGGTCGCGCGGACGTTTCCAGCCATCGCGGCCTGGCTGGCGCTGGAGCCCGAGCCGGTCTCCGGAGTGCTCGCGATGGGGGGCCTGCACAATCGCTGGACGACACCGGCCGACGCCGACGGGCCCGTGGTCACCGGCCTCGTCGGCGTCGGGGACTCGGTCGCGTACACCAATCCCACGATGGGACAGGGAGTGGCCATGGCCCTGGAGGCGGCGCAATGGGTGGCCCGGAACGCCGGCGGCGCCTCGGATCCGGCGGCGTTCACCGACGCATACCACCGATGGCTTTCGCAGACCCTGCGCCTGCGGTTCGACGCCCAGGTCGCCGCGGACCGGGCCAACGCCGCTCAACTCGGCGATCCCGCAAGGGTGTCCACCGGTCCCCCCACCACCGCCGCCCGCGAGCGGGCCGCCCTCGCCGCCTGCGCGTTCGACGACCCGCTGGTCATGCGCGCACGAGCGAAGGTCCGCCACCTCCAGCTCACCGCCGATCAGGCCTACGGCACCGAGGAGGTACGCGCCCGGCTGGCCCACTGGCTCGGCCAACACCCGGACTTCGCACCCCGGTTCGACGGCCCCGACCGGGCGGAATGGGAGTCGGCCATAGGCCGGACGGAGAACGCCGCGGAACGGACAGAGGACACCGGCCGCACCCTGCGCGCCGCCCGGCCCGGCCGCTGACGGGCACCGGAAGCACCCGCGCAACCTTTCGTACCATTTTCGCACTGTCGTAACCAGTACGGGTGGTGTATCACTGGGGGTGGCCATATTGTCGTTTCAGGGACGACGGCTGGAAGAAGGGCCCACGACCGACGACTGCGCCGGTCGGCGTGGGACCGGCCTCAGGCAGCCGAGGAGCCGATATGCACACACGCAAATTCAGGACAGCGCTCATGCTGTGCGCCGCCACGGCGCTCGCGGCGGCGATTCCCGTTCCGGCATCCGCTTCCGTGTCAGCACGCGCCACCACGGAGTCCCGCTCATCGACACGCGTGGTGGTCGTCGACTGCTTCTCGAAGCCACAGGTACGGCCCGACGACTTCCTGCTCGCCTGCGGCGACGGCAACAACCGCCTCATCGACATCCACTGGTCCCACTGGGGATCGAATTCCGCCGCGGGCAGGGCACTTGACGCGGTGAACGACTGCGACCCCTACTGCGCGGCCGGCAAATTCCACACCTATCCCGTCATCATCCGGCTGGACCGACCGGAGGCCTGGAAGGCCCATCCCGAGCTGCGGCAGTTCACCCGCATGCAGCTCGTGTACACCGACGGCAGGCCGGCATACACCGAGCGGGTCACGACGCACGAGCTCTGGGACTGACCGCCCCCGGGCCCGGCCGCGACGGAACACCGCCCGCGAGGTGATGTGCGTGAACGGTCGCGAATGCACAGGGAAGACCGGCGGCCGATGGCGGCCCGGGTACGTGGCCGCCGCAACGGTCTTCGCCATCGGGATGGCCGGGACCACCCTGCCCACCCCGCTGTACGGGCTCTACCAGGAACAGCTGGGATTCTCCGAGCTGATGGTGACCGTCGTCTTCGCCGTCTACGCCGTCGCCGTGATCACGGTGCTGCTGGTGGCGGGGAACTACTCCGACGAGAGCGGCCGAAAACCTGTGCTGCTGTGCGCACTGGGCCTGTCGGCGGCGAGCGCGGGGTGCTTCCTGGCCGAAGGGGGCCTGCCGCTGCTCTTCGCGGGGCGGCTGCTGTCCGGCTGCGCGGCCGGTCTGCTGAGCGGCGCGGCGACGGCGGCCGTGATCGAACTGGCGGGCCCCGGGCACAAGGCACGTGCGGGGTTCGCCGCCACGGCGGCGAACATGGGCGGTCTGGGCTGCGGGCCGCTGCTCTCCGGGATCCTCGCGCAGTACACGCCCTGGCCGCTGACGCTCCCGTTCTGGGTCCATCTGGGCCTGGTGACCCTGGCCTGCAGGATCACCTGGCTCCTGCCGGAGACCGTCGCCGAGCCGAAGCGCCGGCCGCGCCTGAGGCCACAGGGGCTGTCCGTCCCCTCCGAGGTGAAGGGGGTCTTCCTGCCCGCCTCACTGGCGGCCTTCGCCGGCTTCGCGCTACTGGGCCTGTTCACGGCGGTCGCACCGAGCTTCGCCGCGCGGACGCTCGGTGTGCACAATCTGGCGGTCTCGGGCGCCGTGGTCTTCTCCGTGTTCCTCGCTTCGACGGTCGGACAGTCCCTGTCCCAGCGGATCGGCGCACGACTCGCACTCCCGGTCGGCTGCGGCATCCTCGTGGCCGGGCTACTGCTGGTGGCGTCCTCACTGATCGCCGAATCCCTGCTCCTGCTCGTACTGGGCGCCCTGTGCGGCGGCACCGGCCAGGGGCTGGCCTTCCGTGCCGCGCTCACCCTGATCAGCGGCGTGGCCCCGGCACTCAATCGCGGCGGCACCATTTCGGCGTTCTTCGTCGTCGCGTACGGCGGGATCTCGCTGCCGGTGGTCGGCGTCGGCGCCCTGGCGACCTGGCTCGGGCTGCGCCAGGCCGGTCTGATCTTCGCAGGCTGCGTGATGCTGCTGGCGGCGGGCGCGGGCACGTACGCGGCGCGCAGGCTGCCCCGGGTGCCGGATCTGCAACCGGGACCACCACCCACGGCGTCCTCCCGGTCCTGAGTACGGGACAGCCCTTGCCCGGCCGGAACGGGCGCCCAGGGCCCGTACTTGTATAAGGTGCCGTTTCGATATCGGCGTTCTGCGTGGGAGACGTTAGTGATGAGTGGTCAGCAGCCGGACCCGAAAAGGGCCTCTCAGGTCTTCCAACCGCTTGAGGGAGACGACCCGACCACCATCGCCGGATACCGGCTGGCCGCCAAGCTCGGCGCGGGCGGCATGGGCAAGGTGTACCTGTCGTACACACCCGGCGGGCGGCCGGTGGCCATCAAGGTGATCCGGCCCGAGTTCGGCGAGGACGCCGAATTCCGCCGCCGGTTCGCCCAGGAGGTGAAGTCCGCGCAGCGCGTGCAGGGCCTGTTCACCGCGCCGGTCATCGACGCGGCCACGGACGCCGCGCACCCGTGGCTGGCCACCGCGTACGTGCCGGGCCCCTCGCTCGCCGACGCGGTCGTCGCGCACGGGGCGCTGCCCGTCGAGACGGTGGTCCTGCTGATCGCGGGCATGGCCGAGGCACTGCACGTCATCCACGGCGCGGGCATCATCCACCGCGACCTCAAGCCGTCCAACGTGCTGCTCGCCGCCGACGGCCCCCGTGTCATCGACTTCGGCATCGCCCACGCTGCCGACGCGACCTCGCTCACCGGCAGCGGCGTCACCATCGGCACCCCCTCGTTCATGGCGCCGGAGCAGGCCGCCGGGCGCAAGGTGACCCCGGCCACCGACGTCTTCGCGCTCGGCCAGGTGGCGGCGTACGCGTCGACGGGGACACCGGCGTTCGGCGAGGGGACCTCGCACGGTGTTCTCTACCGGATCGTCCACGAGGAGCCCGACCTCACCCACGTCCCGCCACGACTGATGGAGCTCGTCAGCCGCTGCCTCGCCAAGGACCCGGCGGCCAGGCCGTCGATCGCCGAGGTCATCGCGCTCTGCCAGTCCGCGAACGCGGAGACGGTGCTGCGCCGCCCCGAGGACTGGCTGCCCGCCCCGGTCTCCGCCGACATCACGGTACGCGCGGCGGCCCCGGCCCCGGTCCAGACCCCGCCCCCTCCGGCCGCCGCCCCGCCCGCGGCGTACCCGCCCACCACGCCCGCGGGCTACTCGCCCACCGCGCCGGTGGCACCGGCCACCCCGCCTCCGGGCTACGGTCCGCCCGTGGCGCAGCAGCCCACTCAGCCGGCTCAGCCCTCTCCCGTCCCGCCACAGCCCCAGCCCCAGCCCCCGTACCAGGTGCCCCATCCGGCCCAGGGCCAGGCGCACGCCAACGCCTACGCCCCGACCCAGTTCCCGACGCAGGCGCATACGTACCCCGGCACCCCCGCGTCGCAGACCGCGCCACAGGCGCCCCAGCGCCCCCAGGGCTCCGGCAAGCGGCGTGCTGTCACCGCCATCGCCGCCGCGCTGGTCCTCGGCGTCGTGGCCGGCGGCACACTGTACTTCCTGCTCAAGAAGGACGATCAGAAGTCGCAGGCGAGCGGCTCCTCGGGCGGCAGCCAGACGAGCGGCACGACCGGCAGCCCGAAGCCGAGCGGGGACAAGGAGACCGACTCCAAGCCGAGCACCAAGCCCCAGCCGGAGCCCGTCGAGTACAAGGGCATCAACCTGCCGGCCGGCTACCACCTGACGCTCGGGGACGACGACGTCCGGCCCCAGAAGGGCGAGGACGGTGAATACGAACTCTCCTACGACACCGGCCGGTACCTCGACTCCGAGACCACGGGAGGCACTCTCGTGCTGCTCGATCCGGGGCAGGTGGGATCGCTCGATGTCTGCCGCGCGGAGACCCGGTTCACCGAGACCATCGAGCTCAGCACGCTCTCCAAGGGCAGGCAGATCTGCGTCACGACAGGTACGGGGCACATGGGCCTCGTGACGGTCCAGGGGCTCCCGAGCGAGGGTTCGCCCAGTGAGTACATGACGCTGGACCTCACCGTCTGGCGCAACGCCGCCGGGACCGCCGCCGGCAGCTGAGCCCTGCGCAGTACAGTACGTCGCCCCGGGGTTCCGGCGTCCTCCCGGTGGCAGGGCCGGCCGGATCCGGGACAGCATTGACCCATGTCGCTCGATCAAGGAGACCTCATGCCTACAGCGGTACTCGGTGCGACCGGTGGTCAGGGCGGCGCGGTGGTCGCCGCCCTGCTGGAGGCGGGGCGTGCCGTACGGGCCGTCGTACGCGATCCCGGCAGTGGGCGGGCCCGTGCCCTGGCGGCGGCCGGAGCGGAGGTCGTGCCGGGCGATCTGTTCGACGCGGCCTCGCTCGCGGAGGCGTTCCGGGGTGCGAAGGCCGCGTTCGCCGTCACCACCCCCTTCCAGGACGGCCTGGATGCCGAGGTCGCCCAGGGCGCGGCCATCGTGCGGGCGGCCGCGGACGCCGCGCTGCCCCATCTGGTGCTGGCCTCCGTCGCCAGTGCGGACCAGGACACCGGTGTCCCGCACTTCGAGACCAAGGCCAGGACCGAGGAACTGCTGGCCCGCTCGGGGCTGCCGGCGACGGTGGTGGCACCGACCTATTTCTACGACAACGCCCTGGGCTCCCGGAACGAGGTGGCCGCCGGTCTCCTCACCATGCCGATGCCCGGTGACACTCCCCTCCAGCAGGTTGCGCGGCAGGATCTGGGACGGGTCGTGGCCGCGGTCGTCGCCGATCCGGACCGCTGGACCGGGCAGCGGATCGAGGTCGCGGGCGACGATCCCACGCCGGTCCGGATGGCTGAGGAGATCGGGCGGGCCGCGGGTGGCACGGTCGCGTTCCACCAGTCGTCACTGGAGGAACTGCGCACTGTGAACCCCGACATGTTTGCCATGTACAGCTTCTTTGCGAAAGGCGGTTACGGGGTGGACATGGCGGCGCTGCGGACACAGTTCCCCGCCATCCCCTGGACCTCCTACGCCACGTGGGCGGACGCCCAGGACTGGCCCGAACCCCGGGGGTGACTCCGCGCACCCCGGACGGGTGCTCCTACCAGGTCACGGCGATCCGCTGCGGACTGCGGGAGGTGCTGCCCAGGCGCCATTCGACGGATTCCGGGGGTTGGGCCAGGCGCAGGCCGGGAAAGCGCGCTGCGAGCCGGTGCAGGGCGAGCCGGAGTTCCAGCCTGGCCAGCCAGGCGCCCAGGCAGTAGTGCGCCCCCGCTCCGAACGCCAGGGTGGGCGCCGCCAGGGGTGCGAACAGGTCGTCGAGCGGCCGGGGCGGGAACACCTCGGGGTCGCGGTTGGCCGCGCCGCAGTCGGCGAGGACCACCGCTCCCGCCGGGATCGTCACGCCGCCGACCTCGGTGTCGGTGGCGGCGTGGCGTGCGGTGCCCCGGTCGTCGCCGAGCGGAATCAGGTGCAGCAGGCGGTCCGCCAGTGTGCCGGCGGCCTGTTCGTCCGCTCCTAGCCGGGGCCAGACCTCCGGTCGCTCGCCGAGCAGATAGAGCAGTGAATTGCTGAGCATCGTCATCGTGCTGTCATGACCGCCCACGACCAGCCCGCATACCAGGTGGACGAGTTGGCTCTCCGGGATGCCGCCTTCCTCGTCGGCCGCCTGTACCAGCACACTGGGCAGGTCGTCGCCCGGCTCCTTCCGCCGCTCGGTCAGCAGCCCGGCTCCGAAAGCTGCGAACTCCGCCAGCACGGACGCCATTTCCTCCTCGGGGTGGGAGCCGTCCGAGAAGGCGTACTGGCTCCAGTGACGCAGCGGCTCCTGGGCTTCGCTGTCGAGGCCCATCACCCTGCTGATCACGGCGATCGGGAGCGGGAGGGTGAAGCCGGCCACCAGGTCCGCCGGGCGGGCGCTGTCCGCGAGTTCGTCCAGGCGCTGTTCGACGATCTCGGCGATCCAGGGCCGCCAGCGGGCGACGGCCCTGGGCGTGAAGGCGCTCCGCATGGTGCGGCGCAGGCGCAGATGGTCCTCGCCGTCCTGGTTGAAGATCAGGTCGATGCTGCTCACCAAGCCGGATTCGCCCGACAGGGACGGGGAGTCCGGCGGGTGGAGCTCGGCGCGTCCGAACCGGGAGTCGGTCAGCACCATGCGCACGTCGGCGTATCGGCTCACCAGCCAGGCCGGGGTTCCATCGGGTAACTCGACGGGCCGGGGCGGGCCGGCTGGGTCGAAGTCCAGCCGGTGCAGCGGGGGCAGGGACGGTCCGGGGCGGGTGTGGGCGTCGGCGGAGCGGGACACGGGGCCTCCTGGCTTGCGCGGGTGCGGCGAACTGCTGGGGGCGGGCGGGTGCGGGTGTTGCGCCGGGCCGGGGGTCAGAGCTCGACGAGTACCTTGCCCCGGTTGGCCCCGCTGCCCCGGTAGAGGCTCCGGTAGGCGTCCGGGATGTTCTCGAAGCCGTGGTGGAGGGTGTGTCCGCAGCGCACCTCGCCCCGCCGGACCAGGCCGCCGAGCTCGTCGTGGAGCGCGCGCCAGTTCTGTTCGGTGAACCATTCCAGCGAGAAGATGCCCCGAATATTTGTGCGCGGGAACATGATGTAGGGCAGCAGTCGCGGTCCCGTGACGTCGCGGCCCACCTGGGTGGCCCACTGCCAGCACACGGCCACCTGGCTGTCGATGTTGAGCATGGAGAACACGGCGTCGGTGACGGTCCCGCCCAGATTGTCGAAGTACTTGTCGACGCCGTCCGGCGCGGCCCACAGCAGCGCGTCCCGTACCGCCTCGCTGTTGTCCCCGTGGCGGTAGACGACGACCGCGTCGAACCCCAGCTCGTCGAGGTGGTCCGCCTTCTCCGGCGTCGATGTGGTGCCCACCACCCTGGCCCCCGCGAGCTTGGCCAGCTGGCCGACCAGCGAGCCGACGGAGCCGGAGGCGCCGCTGATCACGACGGTGTCCCCCGGGCGGATAGACATGAACTTGGTCAGGGTGCCCCAGGCGGTCATGCCGGGGCCGCCCATCACGCCGAGCGCGGTGGGCAGCGGCAGCACGTCGTCGTACCAGTCGGGGTCCAGGCGACGGAAGGCCGGGAAGACCATCGGGAACGTGCCGGTCTGCCAGGGGGTGGCGGCGCCGTTGCTGACGAGATGGGTGCGCCAGCCGCCGAACCCCTGCACCAGGTCACCGGGGCGGTGGGCGGCGAGCGGACCCGCTTCCAGCACTTCCATGATCGAGTCCGCGCCCATGTGCGCACCGAGCGGGGTGTCCAGCGCGATGCCCTGGAGGTAGGGGTCCACCGATACGTAGCGCGTCCTCAGGAGCATCTCGTCCGGGGCGAGTTCGGTGTCGATCTCCTCCTCGACCTCGCCGTAGATCCGCTCGACGTCGGGGATGCCCTCGACGTGCTCGCGCACCACCCATTTCCTGGCCCTCATCCCGCTACCTCTCTCCCGACGGGGGCCGGGCGGCCCTCCGTGAGGGGCCGCGGCACCGGCCGGGGCCCCACCTCGATGACCCGATGGGTCGGTGACGGACCGCTTTCGTCGATGGAAGCGGTGAACGCGCGGCCGTCGTCGCGGCAGATGAACTGCATGACGTGCCGGCCTGCGGCCGCAGCGCGGATCAGGCCGCCGGTCGTCGCCCATACGCCGGACTGGTAGAAGTTCCGCAGCCCCGGCAGCCCGGGGCCGTGCCGCTTCACGAGCTTCTCCAGCGTTTCGCCGCTCTCCACGAACGGCTGCCAGCCGAGCACCGTGCCGTCGTAGTTGCCCGTGTAGCGAACCTGGGTGAGGGGGCTGGACACGTCACGGACGGCGATCGCGTCGGCGATGCCGGGGTGCTGCCGCTCCAGGAACGCGACGAGTGTCTCGCGGGCCCGGCGCTTGGCCGCGTAGTAGCCGCGGCCGTGACGCACCGGGAGCGTGTGCAGCTCCTGCCCGCCCCGGCTGCGGGTCGCCTGTTCCGGGCCTTCGTCCAGGGCGCGCCAGGGGGCGATGTCGCAGAAGTAGGTGACGTACGCGACGCTCGTCCCGGGTGGGGAGAGCTCGGGGTAGTGCTGATTGCGGAACTGGACGTTGATGCTGGGGTGCCGGATGCCGGTCAGTGCGGCCGCTTCCGTCTCGTCGAGCAGATAGGTGGTGCAGGGGTCGGCGTCGGGGAAGTCCCGGCGCAGGCCGAGGAAGAGCGTGAAGTAGCCGGGGAACACCATGCCGGGTTCCCGGATGGTGCGGGTGTAGAGGCGCCGGTACTCCTCGTTGAGGTAGCGGCCCTTCAGCAGGTCCATCATGGTGGTGCGTCCGTCGCAGGCCGAGACGATGATGTCGGCGCGCAGTTCACGGCCGTCGCTGAGCCGCACCCCGACCGCGCGGTCGTCCTCGACCAGTACTTCCTCGACCTTGGCGTTGTAGGTCACTTCGCCGCCGAGCGCGCGGTAGCGCCGCTCGATCGACTCGGCCAGCCCGAGCGAGCCTCCCTCGGGGACGCCCGCGGAGAGATTGGCGTGCGAGGCGAGCTGGAAGTGGAACGGCAGTACGGGGAACGCCGGATGCTTCTCGTACAGGATGAAGTTGAACGCCTCGCGCAGCAGGGGGTCCTTGAACCGCGACGAGAAGTCGGTCATCAGTACGCCGATGGATTTGCGCACGACGTTGAAGTAAGGGATGAAGGAGGCCAGCATGCGCCAGCGTTCCGTCGTCGGCATCAGTCCGACCGGTCTGAGGAACGGGTAGACGGCCAGGCATTTGCGGAAGGCACGCAGTTGCTTGCAGAAGTCCCTGATCAGGGCCGAGTCGGCGGGCGAGAGCTCGGTGAGGTGGGCCTGGAGCCGGTCGGGGTCGGAGTAGAAGTACACGGCCCGTCCGCAGCGGCCGCGTACGACGTTGAACACGTCGAAGTGCCGGATCTCCTTGCCCTGCAACGCGCCGAGCTCCAGCCAGATCTGGTGCATCTCGTTGCCGGGACCACTGCCCAGGAGCCAGCTGACGCAGGGGTCCAGTCTGAAGTCGCCCCGGTCCCAGGCCGTGCAGCAGCCGCCGGGCAGTTCATGCATCTCCAGGACCTGGGTCCGGTAGCCGTTCATCCGGGCGTAGCACCCGGTGGACAGCCCACCCAGCCCTGCGCCGATGATGATCATCGACTCTCGTTCGGAACGCGGCATGAACCTGTTCTCCTCGGTGCTCATGTGCGGGTGTCACCACGCATGGACCAGTTGTCGAGCTGGGGCAGCCGGCCCAGCTTTCCCGGATGCCAGGGTTCGGTGCCCCGGCTCTCGGTTGCCGTGAAACCGCGTCCCAGCTCGTCGCAGAGGTACTGGACGACGAAACGCCCGGTGGACGCGGCGCGGATCAGTCCGCCCATGCCGACCCACTGACCGGCCATCGAGAATCCGCGCAGGCCCGGCAGACGCATGCGGTCCTTGCCGACCAGCTTGGCCGCGATGTCGTCGGCCTCGGAGAACGCCTTCCAGGCCAGGATGGAACCGTCGTGGTTGCCGGTGTAGCGCCGGGTCGTCGCCGGGGAGGCGACATCGACCAGCTCGATGCGCTCGCCCGTGCCCGGCAGCCGGCGTTCCAGGAATCTCCTGACGAAGTCGGCCACTTGGCGCTTCCTCTCCCGGTATTCCTTGCGGTCGGCGGCGCGCAGTTCCTTCCAGTACGCGAAGTCGCTGAAGTAGGTGCAGTGGATGACCGATCTTCCGGGCGGCGCGAATCCGTCCGAGTAGTCGGAGCGCATCTGCACCACCACGCTGCTCTGCAGTGCACCGGGCAGCTGCTCCGCGTCCTGCGGGTCGAGCAGGTAGGTGGTGCTGTGGGCGCGGTCGGGGGCCGGCTCGCCCCGGACGCCGACGAAGGCGGAGACCACCGCGGGGAACAGCGTGCCGGGGCGGTGCAGCAGTTCGTCGTAGAGCTTGTCGATCCGCGGTCCGGTGTACCGGCCCTGCAGGAGGCCGTGGATCGTGGTGTGGCCGTCGCAGGCCGCGACGACGTGGTCGGCGTAGTACCGCCTGCCGTTGCGCAGCTCGATCCCGACGGCGCGCCCGTCCTCGACCAGGATCCGTTCGACGCGCGCCCGGTAGCTGATCTCGCCGCCGAGCCCGGTGTAGCGTTCCTCGATCGACCGGGCCAGGCCGAGCGAACCTCCTTGCGGGAAACCGGCGTTGTCGTGGTGGGCGCCGGCCATGTTGAACAGGTACGGCAGGAGCGGGAAGCCCTCCGGGTCCTGGAAGAAGATGTTGCGGAACGCCCTGCGGAGCAAGGGGTCCTGGAACCGGTCGGCGAATTCGTGCATCGGTGTCGCCGCGGTGCGCCAGAACAGGCGGAACGCGGGCAGCACGGTGCGCAGCAGCGCCGCTCTCTCCCGTACGGTGCGCAGGGCGGGGGCGGTGAGGAACGGGTACAGCTCGATGTCGGTGAACCGGCGCAGATCACGGCAGAATGAGCGGATCAGCCGGGCATCGGCGGGCGAGATTCCCAGCAGGTGGTGTTCCAGCCGGTCCGGGTCGTTGTAGAAGGTCACCGAGCGCCCGTTCTCGTCGACCACCCGGTTGAACATCTCGAAGTTGGTGATGGTCTTGCCGTCGAGCGCGCCCAGTTCGCGCCACACCTGGTTGGCTTCGTTGCCGGTGGCCGTGCCGATCAGCCATTCGATGCAGTAGTCGAAGATGTAGCCGTCGCGCGACCAGGCCGTGCAGCAGCCTCCGGGCAGCACATGCTTCTCGAAGATGCGCGAGCGCATCCCGTTCATCTGCGCGTAGCACCCGGTGGACATTCCCGCGACGCCGGCGCCGATCACGATGACCCGGGGGCTGCCGTCCTTCTCCCGGCCGGGAACGCTCCAGTCGTCCTCCGTCTCATCGGACATCGGCGCCGCCGTCCTGGAGGATGCCGCGCACCAGCTCGGCGTTGCGGGCCGCGTGCTTGGGGTCGAGCATGTCGGCGTGGATCCCGGAGCCGCGCAGCAGGGCCGTGGCCGTGGTCGAGCTGCCGTGCCAGGTGCCGGACTCGCCGGCGGCGTAGAGTGCCGTCTTCTCCTGGTCGGTGATCACGCTGACGGTCGCGGACACTGTGCCGAGGTTCGGTGTGCGCCCGCAGAACGCCAGGTACTCCGCGGCGTGGTCGAGGGTCTCGCGGGCCACCGCGTCCGATCCGGTGTGCTTGCGCAAGTGCTCGGCCAGTTCCGCCTCGAAGAACTCGATGTGCTCGGGGCCTGGTTCGTACGGTTCGACGATGCGGTGCGAGTCCAGCACGATCACATGGGCGACTTCGCGTCCCCGGCTCTCCAGTTCCTTGGCCACCTCGAAGGCGAGGTTGCCGCCGAGCGAGTAGCCGAGCAGCAGGCATCGGCCCTCGGGCCGGTGCGACTCGACGAGGTCTGCGTAGCGGGCCACCTTGTCGGCACCGGGGACGTAGTTGAAGGCGATCAGCCGGTACTCGGGCAGTGCGGTGGCGAACCCCCGGTAGACGAGTCCATGGCCGCCGGCCGGCGGGAAGCAGAACACGGTCCGCTCCCGCTCGCTGTTGAAGCTGAGACAGGGCAGGTCGTCGGCGATCGATCCGGTGGCCAGGCGCTCCAGCGTCGCGGCCATTCCGTGCAGGGTCGTGACCCGGTACAGCAGGCTGACGGGGATGCCGACGCCGAATTCCTTGCGCAGCCGGTGGATCAGCTCGATCAGTTTGATGGAGCTGCCGCCGGCCTCGAAGAACTCCTGTGTCAGGCCGGCCCTCTCCAGTCCCAGCAGCTCCTCCCAGTGCCGGGCCATGCTCAGCTCGAAGGGGGTGCGCGGCGTCTCCTCGGGTTCGTCGTCCGCGTCGAACCGGGGCATCGGCAGGGCGGTGGTGTCGACCTTGCCGTTCGCGGTCAGCGGCAGTCGCGGCAGTACGACGAAGTGTGCCGGAACCATGTACGCGGGCAGCCGGTCCCCGAGGTGGCGGCGCAGCGCGCGCCGGTCCGGTGCGGCCCCCTGGGCCGGTACGCAGTAGGCGACGAGCACGTCCTCGCCGCGGGCGTCGGGGCGCACAGTGACGACCGTCCGGGCCAGCTCGGGGCGCTGGGCGAGGTGTGCCTCGATCTCGCCGATCTCGATCCGGTGGCCCCGGAGCTTGACCTGGTCGTCGACCCGGCCGAGCAGATGGACCCGGCCGTCCGCGTCCCAGCGTGCCGCGTCGCCGCTACGGTAGAGGCGTACGGGGCCGGCGCCAGGCTCCCGGCTCAGGGTGCGGGTGACGAAGCGCCGGTCCGTCAGTGTGGGGTCGCCCGCGTAGCCGAGGGCGACGCCCTCGCCTCCGATCCACAACTCTCCGGGCACACCGGGCGGCACCGGTTCGCCGTGCCGGTCGAGCACATGGAGCGTGCTGTTGCCCAGGGGCCGTCCGATCGGTACCGTCCGGCCCGGTTCCAGGTCGTCGACGGGTCCTTCGAAGAAGGCGCTGTCGATGGTCGCCTCGGTGACTCCGTAGGAGTTGATCAGCCGGGTCTGCGGTCCGCACAGGTCGTGCAGCCGTCGGTACTCCCCGGCCTTCCACACGTCCGACCCGACGACCAGTAGACGCATGAAGTCCAGGCGCAGGTCCCGGTGTTCGCAGTGGTCCATGAGTCCGCGTACGACGGCGGGCACGAACTCCGCGCAGTCGACGCGCTCCCGGCGCATCGTGGTGTACAGGCGCTCGGTGTCGAAGAGCAGATCGCGGTCGACCAGCACCAGGCTGCCGCCGGAGCACAGCGCCCGCACCACGTCGCCGGTGAAGACGTCGAACGACGGCGCGGCCATCTGGAGGTGTACCCGGACGTCGCGGTCCAGCCGGTATTCCTGGAGCCAGGCCGCGTAGGCCGAGGCGAGGTTGCGGTGGCTGACCCGCACGGCCTTGGGAAGGCCGGTCGAGCCGGAGGTGTGGATGATGTACGCGGCCGAGTCGGGACCGCTCGGGTCCACGGCGCCGGTCCCGCCCTCGCTCCGGCCGTCCGGGTCGGGAACTGCTTCCGGGTCCGCCTCGTGCAGCTCCCGCAGTGTGAGAGCCCGGACCGGCAGCCCTGTCATCCGGTCCCGGCAGGCGTCGTCCTCGACGACGACGAGGGTGGCGCCCGCGGCCCGGACGGCGTGGGCGGCGCGATCGGCCGGATGGTCGGCCGGGATCGGGAGATAGGCGCCGCCGGCCTTGAGGACCGCGAGCAGGGCGACGACGAGGTCGGGCGACTTCTCCATGCACAGCGCCACCACCGACCCGGCACCGGCCCCGAGCGCGCGCAGCCGCCGGGCCAGCTCGTCCGAACCGCGGTCCAGTTCCGCGTACGTGAGCCGGCAGGCCGGCCCCTGGAGCGCCGGGGCCGTGATGGCCACGGCGTCCGGGCAACTGGCAGCGGTCTCGCTGATCAGCCGGTGCACCGGGCGGAATCCGTCCGTCCTGCCCTCTCCCTCGGCCGGGGGCAGGGCGATGAGTCCTGCGCCGCTCCACTCGCTGATCAGCCGCTCGCGCTCCTGGGCGTCCAGCATCTCCAGCCGGGAGGTGGGCCGGTCCGCCGGGGCTCGGGTCATGCTGTCGAGCAGTGCGGTGTAGTGCGCTGCCATCCGCCGCATGGTCTCCGGCAGGAACAGGTCGGTGTTGTACTTCAGGACGCAGTGGAAACGGCGTTCCGCCTCATCCTCGTAGACCGACAGCGTCACATCGAACTGCCCCTCTTCTTCCGGGAGTTCGATGTACTGGAGCCGGTAGCCGTACTTCTCGGTGGCGACCTTGTGGGTGAGCAGGATGAACATGGCCTGGAACACCGCGGAGCGGCTGGGGTCGTGCTGGAGCCCCAGTTCGTCGACCAGCAGGACGAAGGGGTACTCCTGGTTGTCCAGGCCGCCCAGCACCGTGGTGCGGACCTCTTGGAGCAGCCGGGCCACCGACGGGTCGCCGGACAGATCCGCGTGCAGCGGGAGCGGATTGACGAAGTAGCCGTAGACGGAGGCGAAATCCTGCTCGGTCCGCCCGGTCACCGGGCTGCCGACGATGACCTGGTCCTGGCCGGAGTAGCGCTGCAACAGCAGGTAGTAGGCGCTGAGCAGCACCATGAAGGGGGTCACGTCGTGCTCGCGGGCCAGGGTGTGCACCCGGGCGCTCAGCTCGCCGTCCAGGACGAAGAACTCCGAGGCGCCGTTGTGTGTCTGCACGGCGGGGCGGGGCTTGTCGACGGGCAGTTCCAGGGTCGGCACCTCGGCCGGCAGGTGCGAACGCCAGTAGTCGAGCATGCGCGGCGCGGCGGGTCCGGCCAGGAAGCGGTTCTGCGCGTTGAGGAAGTCCAGGTAGCGGGCGGTGACGGGCGGCAGCGAGGGGGCCTGCCCCTGACGCAGCCCCTCGTACACCGCCAGGAGCTCTTCGATGAAGGTGAACGTCGAGATCGCGTCGGAGACGATGTGGTGCACCGCCTTCATGATCACCCAGCGGTCGGGGGCGCGCTTGAAGAGGCGAAAGCGGAAGAGCGGGTCGCTCTCCAGGTCGTACGGCTTTCGGTACTCGGCGACGATCGTGCGGTGGATGTCCTCCCACTCCTGCTCCTGTACGTCGAACAGTGCGACGTCCGGGCTCGCCTCCGGCGACACCTGCTGCAGCGGCACGCCGTCCACCGTGCGGAAGTTGGTGCGCAGGGCGGGGTGTCGTGCCACCATGCGGCGCACGGCCTCGAACATGAGGTCGGGATCGAGGGAGACCCGGACCTCGACCGCGCCGCCGATGTTGTACGCGTAGCCCTCGGGGTTGAGCTGCCTGAGGAACCACAGGGCCTTCTGGTTCTGTGTCAGCGGGTGGCTGAGCTCGTCCTCGAACACCTCCACCTCGCCCGTGTCCGTTCCGCCGGACTCGTGGGCTACCAACTCGCTCAGGGCGTCGTGGAGTTGTGTGATCAGTTCGGCGACCGGGGTGCCGCTCAGCAGTGCCACCACGGGCGGGGCGACGCCGAGTTCGGAGCTGATGCGGGCGCGCAGCTCCATCGCCAGGAGCGAGTCGAGCCCCAGCGCGTTGAGCCCGGCCTGCGGATCGACCCGGTCGGGGCCGGTCCGCAGCACCGAGGCGGTCAGTTCGACGAACCGTCCGGTCACCAGGGACAGGCGCTGCGCCGTGTCCGCGTGCCGGAAGGTTTCGAGGATGCCCTCGCCCGGCCCGGAGGCCGCCCTGGCGGGGGCCGCCGCCGCCAGCTCGGCGACCAGCCGGGGCGGTGAGGCGTACCAGGCCTGGAACACCGGCCAGTCGACGACCGTGGCCACGAGCAGCTGGGCGCGGTCCTGGCCGATGACGCGTTCCAGCACGGCCATGCCGACGTCCGGTGCGAGCGAGCTCATCCCCCGGTTGTGGAGGTAGTGGTCGACGAGCCCCAGCTCCTCGATCATGCCGGTGGCCCAGGGGCCCCAGTCCACGCTCAGCCCCGGCAGCCCGAGTGCCCGGCGGTGCTGGGCCAGCGCGTCCAGGAAGGCGTTGCCCGCGGCGTAGTTGGTCTGCCCCGCAGTGGTCAGCAGCGAGGCGATCGAGGCGAACAGCACGAAGTGGTCCAACGGTTCGTCCCGCAGATGGCGGTGGAGCAGATGGGCACCGATGGCCTTGGGGTCGTGGGCCTCGGCGAACGTGCGGTGGTCCATGTCCTCGACGAGGGTGTCGCGGACCTGCCCGGCGAGATGGAACACGCCGCGCACCGGCAGCGGATCGGTGCGCCGGTGAGCGTCCAGCCAGGTCGTGAGCGCGGCTTCGTCGGTGATGTCGAGCGGTGCCAGGACGACCCGTGCCCCGAGCGCCTCCAGTTCCTTGACGAAGGCGGTGGCACGGCCCGCGGCGGTGTCGGGGTCGAGCTCCCGCCAGGTGGAGCGCTCCGGCAGTGTGGTGCGTCCGATCAGGATCAGGCTGCGCGCGCCACGCCGGACGAGCGTCCGGCAGAGCAGCCGGCCGAGCGCTCCGAAGGCGCCGGTGACCAGGTAGTTCGCATCGGTGCGCAATCTCAGCGGAAGGGGGTGTGTCAGTTGTTCGGCCCGTCGGATGCGGCTGGTCCGGCGGGCCGAACCACGGAGCGCGATCTCCTCCTCGTCGTCGGTGAGGAGTTCACGCAGCAGCGCACGGGCCTCGGCCCGGCACTCCTCTTCGCCCGGCACCCGGGGGCCCAGGTCGATCAGTTTGCCGGGGTGGGAGGTGAGCTCCTGGTGCCTGAGCACCCGGCCCACTCCCCACGCCGGTGCTCCCAGCGGCTCGACGGTCTCGCCGGGCTCGACGTGCTGGGTGCCACGGGTCACGATGTGCAGCCGGCCGGCCTGCCCGCGGCGGAGCAGCGTGCGGGCGAGCGCGATCAGCGAATAGGCCCCGGCGGTGCTGGTCCGTACGAGGTCCTGCGGTGAGGCCTCGGCGAGCGGAGGCAGGTCGAGGTTCCACAGATGCACGATGGATCTGACGCTCCCCGCGCCGCCCGCGCCGCCGCTGTGCTCGCCGTCGCTGCCTTCGCCCAGGTCGGTGAAGAGCCGCTCCAGGTCGGTGGCGGACCCCGGGACGACCGTGAACCCGTCGCCTTCGCCTCCTCGCCGGTACGTGTCGCCCGGACGCACCAGGTGGCAGCGCTCGCCCCGGGCGGCCAGCAGGGCGCTCAGCGCGTCGCCGACGCCCTGGCTGTCGGCGAACACCAGCCAGGCGCCGCCGGTGGGCTCGGTGGGGCGGCCTTCGGTGCCGGTGGCCGAGCCGTGTCCGGCCTCGTCCGTGGCGGGGTCGAGGGGGCTGTCGATCCAGGCGGTCTCGGCGAGCCAGGAGTCGATCGTGCCGAGTCCGACCGTGGTGGAGGCCTTCTCCACGTCGGCGGCGCGGAAGCCGATGATGCCACCGAGGGGTTCGCCGCTGTCCGCGTAGACGGCCATGTCCCCGACGAGCTCGTCCGCGCCGTCGCGGGTCACCGTGGCGTGCACCCAGATCTGCCGGTCTCCCACCGGGGCGAGGCGCAGTTCCTCGATCGACAGCGGCAGGCGGATCCCGGTCGTCCGGCGTTCCTGTCCACCGGTAACCGCGCCGGTGCCTTCGGCTTCGAGCAGCTGTGTCGTCAGCAGCGACTGGAAGCAGGCGTCGAGCACTACGGGATGGATGTGGTGTACGGCCGCGTCGTCACCGATCACCGCGGGCGGGCGCAGACGGGCGAGCACCTCTCCGGAGCCGATCCACACCTCGTCGATGGCCCGGAACGCCGGCCCGTAGTGGTAGCCGAGGGCAGCGAGCTCCGCGTAGCAGTCCTCGCCTCCCAGCCGGCGCCGGGCGCCGGCCCGGAGGGCTTCGGTGTCGGCGGGGGGCCCGGCGGGCCGTGGCTGCCCCGAGCGCACGACTCCGCTCGCGTGCACCGCCCGGCCGCCCTCGTCCGGCCCCTTCGACGCGATCGTGAACGCCGCGTTCTGCGAGGAGAGGGTCAGCCGGACGGCCCGGTCCTCGCCCTCCGGCAGGAACAGCGCCTTGCGGAACTCGATGTCCGTCAGCACGACATGGGTTCCGCCGGTCAGGGCGCGGACTGCCTGCGTGGCCATCTCCAGGTATCCCGCTGCCGGGAAGACCACCGTGGACTGGATGCGGTGGTCGTCGAGGTAGGGCAGCCGCTCGGTGTCCAGGGCGGTGTCCCAGGTCGGTTCGCTGTCCGCGGCGCGACGGCCCAGGAGAGGGTGGTCGGCGTGGCCGAGACGGACCTGGGCCACGGGTGCGGGCTCCGTCCAGTAGCGGTCGCGCCGCCACGGGTAGCGGGGCAGGACGACCGGTCTGCCCGCCGGGTGCAGGGTGTCCCAGGCGATCGGGACGCCGAGGTTGTGCAGCTGGGCCAGCGAGGCGGCGAAGCGCTCCGGCTCGTTCTCCAGGCGGCGGATCGACGGCAGGGTCCGTGCGGCCGTGCCCCGGTCTTCGAGGCACTCGCGGATGGAGTGGCCGAGCACCGGGTGCGGACCGATCTCCAGGAACAGTCCGTATCCGTCGTCGGCGAGCCGGTCGACGGCCGAGCGGAAACGGACCCGGTGGCGGACGTTCTTCCACCAGTAGCTCGCGTCCAGCTCGCTGCCGTGCGCCGTGCCTTCCTGCCCGGTCAGGTACAGCGGAACCGTCGCCGCCCGGGGAGCGAGATCCTCCAGCGAGGCCAGCAGTTCGTCCTTGATCACCTCCATGCCCGCGCTGTGGTACGGAACCTGCACCGTGAGGAACTTGGCGAAGACCTGCTCGGCGTGGAGCCGGTCCGCCAGCTCGGCCAGCGCGTCGCGGTCGCCGGCCAGGGTGACCGCCGAGGGGCTGTTGACCGCGGCGACGGACACCCGGTCCCCGAACTCGGCCACCCGGGCCTGCGCCGCGTCCTCGGGCAGGCTCACGGCGAGCATGGTGCCGGTCCCGGTCAGCTTCTGCTGGAGACGGCTGCGGTGCAGCACCACCTTCACCGCGTCCTCCAGGGAGTAGACCCCCGCCTCGTAGAAGGCGGCGGCCTCTCCGGTGCTGTGACCGACGACGGCGTCGGGCCGCACACCGTACTGACGCCACATGGCCGCGAGTCCCACCTGGACAGCGAAGTTGGCCGGCTGTGCGAGCCAGGTCTCGCCCATGCGCGACCCGGCTTCGTCGGCCCTCATCTCCTCGATCAGGGACCAGCCCGCGATCGATCGGATGATTCGGTCGCAGCGGGTCACGGCATCCCGGAACACCTCGTCGCCGTCGAGCAGTTGGCGGCCCATCCCCCACCACTGCGGCCCCATCCCGGTGAAGACCCAGACCAAACCGCGCTGTTCGGCTTCGAGCTGCCGGCCTTGGACGACTCCGGGGTGCGGTTCACCGCGCAGGAAGGCGTCGAGTGCCTCGTCCAGTCCCGCCCGCGAGGAGTACACGACGGAGAGCCGCGACTCCAGGTGCTGTCGGCGGTGGGCCAGTGTGTAGCCCAGGTCGGGGAGCGACGCCTCTGGGCCGTGCGTTTTTGACAGCTCGCGGCGGATGCCGGCCGCCACCTCCGGGAGGGCTTCCGGGGCGCGGGCGGTCAACGGGAGGATGTTCCAGTCCCGTTCGGCGGGCGGGGCCGACGGAGCGCTCCGCTCCGGTGCCTGCTCCAGCACGACGTGCGCGTTGGTGCCACCGAACCCGAACGAGTTCACCCCGGCCCGTGCGGGTCCCTCGTGTGCGGGCCATCGGGTCGGCTCGGTCGGGATGCGGTACGGGGACGCCTCCTGGTCGATGGCGGCGTTCAGCTGCTCCAGGTTGATGTGGGGCGGGATCATGCGGTGCTTGAGGCAGAGCACGGTCTTGATCAGGCCGGCGATGCCGGCCGCCGATTCGGTGTGCCCGATGTTGGTCTTGACGGAGCCCACGTAGCAGGGCGCGTCCGGCCGACGGCCCTCGGCCAGCGCCCGGCTCAGCGCGTTCGCCTCGATAGGGTCGCCCACCGGCGTGGAGGTGCCGTGCGCCTCCACGTACTGGAGGTCGCCGGGCGTGATGCCGGCCTCGCCGCAGACGCGCCGCATGAGGGAGACCTGGGCGTCCGCGTTGGGCACGGTGATGCCGTTGGTCCGGCCGTCCTGATTGACCCCCGCGCCGAGGATCACCGCGTGGATGGGGTCGCCGTCACGCAGGGCGTCGTCGAGGCGTTTCAGCGCGACCAGGCCGACGCCCTCGGCCCGTACGTAGCCGTTGGCCGTGGCGTCGAACGCGCGTGAACGGCCGTCGGGCGACAGGAATCCGCCCTTCGTCTCGGCGATGGTGTACTGCGGCGCCATGTGCAGCAGGACACCACCGGCCAGCGCGAGATCGGTCTCCCGGTTGTTGAGGCTCCGGCAGGCGAGGTGCACGGCGACCAGGGAGGAACTGCACGCGGTGTCGAGCGAAAGGCTCGGTCCGCGGAAGTCGAAGCAGTAGGAGAGACGGTTCGAGACCATCGTCATCATGGTGCCGGTGGCGGTGTGGGCGGCGAGTGACGAGAAGCCCAGGTCGGAGAATTGCAGGATCTTGTAGTCCAGTGTGAACGCACCGACGAACACGGCGGTATTGCTGCCCGCGAGCTCCGCGGGCCGCTGCCCACCGTCCTCCAGCGCCTCCCACGCGACTTCGAGCAGTTTTCGCTGCTGCGGGTCCATGTGGTCGGCCTCGCGCGGGCTGATGCCGAAGAAGGCGGGGTCGAATTCGTCGAAACCGTCGATATATCCACCACGGCCGCCGATCAGACGTCCCGGTTTCTCCTTGTATCTGCTGCCGAGACTGCCGACGTCATAGCGATCGGCCGGTGTCGGTGTGATGCAGTCCTTGCCCTCCATGAGGTTCTGCCAGTACGCGCGGTGATCCGACGCACCGCCGGGCAGTCGGCACCCCATGCCGATGATCGCTACTTTTTCGCTCACGGAGGCGCTGTTCTCGTCGGGCAAGGCTGTGACTCCTCAAGTCGTAACGCCGAGGACCGGCATGGAAGGGCAGTTCAGACAGAACCGGTCCCGGGCCCCTTCGCACGGCGCAAGGGGTGGAGAAGGCTGGCGACGATCTCCCCGGTACGGGGGAAGGCCGCGGGATCGCCGAGCCCGACCGCGACCGGTTCGCGGCCGGGCCGCCAGGTGTAGCTGTCGAAGGCGTGGTCCCAGATCGACAGGTCCGAGCCGTAGTGGCCCGCCTCGGACAGGTCTGTGCTGTGGTGCAGTCGGTGTTGTTCGGGGCTGGCGAGCACATGGTTGAGCCGGCCGATGCGCACGTCTATGTTGGCGTGGATGAAATAGCCCTGGGCGGCCACGAAAAGGCCCACGACGAACACGGAGTCCCGGGAGAATCCGACCAGCGCCAGAGCCAGCTGAACGGTTCCCTGCGCGAGAACGATATCAAGGACGTGGTTGACGCCATTATTGGCGACATTGACCTTTTCCGGCACATGATGCACGCCGTGAAGCCGCCACAATATCGCATTGGTATGGCCGAGCCGGTGCACCAGATAACTGGCAAGAGAACCGGTCAGCACTGCGGCCGGTATTTCTGCCCAGAGATTGAGATCCGACTCCCTCGGCGACACCTCGGACACCCCGGCGGAGACAAGGTACTGCGCGAATGCGCTGGACACCGTCGTCAGCACGAAATAGACCCCGTACCAGTACCATTCACCGGCATTCGGGTGCCAGGCCCGGCGGTGCGGAATCAGTCGTTCGAGCACGGTGAAATAGGAAATGACACCGAGCAGGAAGAGCGGGCTCACACGGTCGGGGTCCCAGTCGAGACACAGTGCCGTCGCAGCCACCGAAACCGCGCCCGCCAGCAGGAACGGGTACGCCGCCACACGCAGGACTGCGCGCATGGCCGACACTGGAGCACCTTTCCCTCCGGCCCGACCGGCATCCGCCTCCGGAGCACCACCGGGCAGCGGTTCACGATTTTCCACTCACAGCACCTTTACGAAAGAAACCGGCACAGCGGAGTGCACTGGCCAGGAAAGAGATACTGATCTACCACATGCGGGCACACGGGACCGGCACACCGGTCACCACGTGCCGCAGGAAAGGAATATGCGCTGAAGCGCGAGAGGGATCGCCTGACGGACCCCACGGACCCGAGAACCCTCGCCGGGCCGGCCCGCTCTACTAAGTTTTCCTCACTCGGCGACCTCAACCGTCGAATTCAAGCCGCATGCTGACACCCGCCGATGGTCGTGGCGAGAATCGTCGACAAGGACTCGCCCACCCGGCCCGCCGGGTCCGCCCTGGCCACCCCACCCGCCCCACCCATCCAGTCCACCATGGATATGAATTACTAGTAATACAGGCGCAAGGAGGTCGACCGCCCAGAGGGGAGCTCAAGCCGCCAGGGGTCGGTCGTGCGGTGCGATCGGTGCCGGGAGCGCCGTGGAGCCGGTCAGGTAGCGGTCCGTCGCGGCGGCGGCGGACCGCCCCTCCGCGATGGCCCACACCACCAGGGACTGGCCACGTCCCGCGTCACCGGCGATGAAGATCCCGTCCGTCCCGGGGCGGGCCGCTCGCCCGGACGGCTCCGCCGTCTCGGCCCGAAAGCTGGCGTTCCGGGCAAAGTTCCCCCGGCTGTCCAGGGTGAGTCCGAGCTGCCGCATCAGCCCCGTGCCGTGTTCGGGGCCGTAGAAGCCGAGGGCGAGCAGGACCAGATCCGCCGGGATCCCCCGCTCCGTCCCGGGGCGCACCCTTCTGGCCTGCGGCTCCACCTCCGCGAGACGCAAGGCTCGCACTCGCCCGGTCCGGTCCCCCTCGAAGCAGAGGGTGGCCGAGGAGAAGACCCGGGGATCCGTACCAGCCAGCCCCCGGGCCTCCTCATGGGCATGGGAGATCCGGTAGACCTTCGGGCAGACGGGCCAGGGCTCGCCCTCGCGGCGGTCGCCGCCGGGCTCCGGGTTGATGTCCAACTGCACCACGGATGCGGCTCGCTGGCGCAGTGCGGTGCCCATGCAGTCCGATCCGGTGTCCCCTCCCCCGATGATCACCACACGCTTGCCCTCGGCGGTGACGGCCGCAGCTTCGCAGTCCCCCTCGGAGACCCGGTTGGCCAGGGTCAGATAGTCCATGGCCTGATGGATACCCTGCAGTTCACGACCGGGTACGGGCAACTCCCGTTGTCCACGCGCACCGACGGCGATGACGACCGCGTCGTTTCGCCCGGCGAGCTCGGCGGCGCCCAGGCCGTTGCCGATGTCCACGCCGGTACGGAACCTGGTGCCCTCGGCCCGCATCTGCTCGATGCGGCGGTCCAGGTGGCGCTTCTCCATCTTGAACTCGGGGATGCCGTAGCGCAGCAGTCCGCCGATGCGGTCGGCGCGCTCGTAGACGGCGACAGTATGGCCGATTCTGGTGAGCTGCTGCGCCGCGGCCAGGCCTGCCGGACCGGAGCCGACGACGGCGACGGTCTTACCGCTGAGCCGCTCGGGCGGCCGCGGTGGAGCGTATCCGCGTTCCCAGATCTGGTCGGCGATGGCCTGCTCGACGTTCTTTATGGTCACCGGGTCGGCGTTGATGGCCAGCACACAGGCGTCCTCGCACGGGGCCGGGCACAGCCGTCCGGTGAACTCCGGGAAGTTGTTCGTCGCGTGCAGCCGTTCGGCCGCGGCCCGCCAGTCCTCCCGCCCGACGTACGTGTTCCACTCGGGGATGAGGTTTCCCAGCGGGCAGCCGCTGTGGCAGAACGGGATGCCGCAGTCCATGCAGCGGCCGGCCTGCTCGGACACCAGGGGGAGCCGCGCCTGTCCCGCGTAGACCTCGTTCCAGTCGCTCAGCCGTTCCTGGACAGGGCGTGCCGGGACGGGCCGGCGGGGGAACTTGAGGAAGCCGTGCGGGTCGGTCATGGGGCCGCCTCCATCGCTCACTCGCGGTGCGCAGGCGTTTTTGTCAGCGTACGCCTGCTTTGCCCCTTGGCCCACCACGCCGACGGCTCTCCCCCGACCGGATCACGACCATCACCAGCCCACCGACCGACGGCGCATTACTGGTCTGGACATGACCAATCCCCCTGACTGGTCTCGAAGTTGGTCTAGACCTAGTGGGGTGGAGCGCGCCCTCCCCCCTCGTCACGCAGCGCCCGACACCTCCTCCAGGAGCGAAGCATGCGCAGAAAGATCACCTCGCCCGCCCTCGGCCTCGGGATCGCCGGAGCCTGTCTCCTCGTCACCACGGGCAGCGCTCAGAGCCATGGCTACACCGACGCCCCGGTCAGCCGTCAGCAGCTCTGCGGCAACGGCACCGTGCGCAACTGCGGCCAGATCCAGTGGGAGCCGCCGAGCGTCGAGGGCCCGAAGGGTTTCCCCGCCCGCAGCCCGGTCGACGGCACCCTCTGCGCCGGCGGCAACGGCCGGTTCTCCGAGCTCGACGACCCGCGTGGCGGCTCCTGGCCCGCGACGAAGGTCACCGGCGGGCAGAGCTACACCTTCCGCTGGCGCATCGAGGCCCGGCACGCCACGACCGATTTCCGCTACTACATCACCAAGGACGGCTACGACCCTGCCAAGCACCTCACCAGGGCCGACCTGGATCCCCAGCCGTTCCTGACAGTGCCCTTCGGCGGCCGTCTGCCGGGATCCACCATGACCCACGACGGGATCCTGCCGCAGAAGTCGGGCAAGCACCTGATCCTCGGCCTCTGGACGATCGCCGACACCGGCAACGCGTTCTACGCCTGCTCGGACGTCACCTTCTGATCCTGGTCCGCACCCGGTCGGCTTCCGCTGCCCGGCACGGAGCCCACCCCGGGCAGCGGAGGTCGGCCGGCGGCACGCCGGGCCGCCGGACTCGTCAGCCGATGAGGGCCTCGGTGATCTGGCGGCTGGTCTGCGCGGCGACCCGGGGGTGGTCGGCGGCGTACGCGGTGTAGGCGTTCAGGCCGGTGGCCACCGCCCAGCCCCGCCCCCTGGTCCAGGTCGCGTCGTCCACGCCCAGCGCGTCCGCCGATTCCGCCAGGCCCTCGACGGTCGCCACCTCGCCGTCCAGCCAGCGGGACACCGCCCAGGGCCACGGGTAGCCGAAATCCGGCTCCCCCACCGCCATCGGCACCGGGACGGCCAGCGGCAGGTGCGGGGCGAGCCGGGGCAGCCATGCCGCCTCCTTCCGGGCCTGCCCCATGGCCCCCGGATGGCGGGGCAGCCGGACGGAGAGTTCCTCGCCGAGCCGGTGGATCACATGATCCGAGCCGGCCCGGTCGAGCAGCTTCAGCGGCAGCCCCGCCCACTGGGGGAACTGTGTGTGGACCAGCCGCCTGACGAGCGCGGTGTCGATCACGGGGCGGATGTCCGCCGTTCGCTCCCCGGTCAAGGACGGCTCCCGCCTCCGGCCCGCTCGGAGCGGCGGGCAGTACCGGACGTCACAGCCTCACCGGCACCCGCCTGTCGACGCGTTTCCCCGGCCGGCCCCATCACGGCGTCGCCGCCGCTGCGACTTCGGTGACGGGACCCTCGACGAACACCGGGGACGGCCCGGCCGCCAACGTGAAGCGGCCGTCCGTCGGTTGCCTGACCGAGCGCCGGCCCCGGGAACCGACCAGCGTGACCGGGCCGGTCGCCGAGGCCGTGAGGTCACGGACGGTGGTCGCCCACACCACGCGGGTCGTGCCGCAGCCGGTGAATCGTAGGGAGTGGGCCGGTGCGGCCAGGCCTTCGTCACCGGCGTACGTCTTGCCACCGAGCAACCGGGCCACCACGGCCTGGGCGATCGCGGCCGGTTTCGGGGCGTAGGCGGTGACCGAGACCGGGTTCTCGGCTGAGGCGGTCACGGGCTGCCGGAGCATGCCGAAGTTGTGTTCCTTGTCGGCGGGGTCGTTGCCGTCGTCCACCAGGTCGCACCAGTAGATCCGGGTCACACCGTTGGCCAGGCCGGTGGCGTGGAGCCGGATGAGGTTGTCTGCCTGCTGGCGTTCGGTGGTGCCGTGACCGGTGCCGGTGGGCCGGCCCATCTCGCCGCGGATGATCGGCTTGTCCTCGCCACCGTTGGCTGCGCGGATCCGCTGCCGGAGCCCGGCAATGCTCTCGCCTGAGCCGCCCAGCCGGTTCGGCGCCGTGTTCTGCGGCAACGACCAGATAGCGCTGGGCGCAAAGTCCGTGCTGCGGGAGTCGGGAACGCGCGTGCCGGACGATGTCGCGCTGGTCGGCGTGGACAACGGGGAGTACGTGATCAGTGGTCAAAGCACCCGTCATCTCACCACCGTGGACACTGGGTTGGCCGCTCTGGGCGCCGCCGCCGCGGCCCAGGCGGCCGACGGCCGCGACGCCCCCGGGACACATGCCCACCGGTGCACACTGGTGGTCGGCGCGACGACGGCCGGACCGCGCCCGGAGGGCTGAGCCGGTCCGCCCGGCGGCCCCGCGCTCACTCGGCGGCGGCGAACCGAGGAGCGGGCTGGACGGTCACGAGGGCGATGCCCCCGCAGCACACAACGAGAAGCAGCAGCTCGGCCGCGGAGGGGGCGGACGCGGTACCGAGCGCCCAGTCGCCCAGTCGCACGGTGAAGGGAACGGCCAGTTGCACGGCGGCCGTGAAGACCGGCCCGCGAAGCAGGATGAGCCGGTGCTGTACGAGGTAGGCGGGTGCGTACACGGCCGCGCCCAGCACGACCGTGCCGCCGATCGCGGCGGGGGTCGGCGGGTGGGAGATCAGCGCGGGCAGCGCCATCGGGAGCAGCAGGCAGGTGGCTGCCGCGAGCAGTACGGGCAGCACGGCGAGGGGCGGCAGCCCCGAGAGCCGTTGCCGGTACAGGAACCCGTACCCGGCGAAGGCCACGGTCGCCGCCGCGACCAGCAGCAGCCCAGGCCCGTCCGCATCGCCCGCGTCCGCTCCGAGCGCCGCGTATCCGACGGCCGCCGCGCAGGCGAGTACCGCCCCCGCCGCCTTGCGCGGCCCGGACCGTTCGCCGAAGAACAACGCGCCCACGGCCACCGAGGCGCACGGCATCAGCGCGACGACGAGATTGGTGAGCGAGGTCCCGATGCGCGGAATGGCGAGGAGGGTCCCTGCGGCATACCCGGCGAAGCCGAGCAGGCCCAGCAGCCATACCGTGCCCGGCCTCGCGGCGGCCCGGCGCAGATCGGCCCTGCCCTCGGCGGTGGCCGCCGCGACAGCGGTGAGCACCAGACAGCACACCGCGGTGCGGCCCACGGCGACGATCAGCGGATCGGTCCCGGTGACCAGGGCGCCCGAGAGCAGCCACGTTCCGGCGAGCAGCAGTACGAGGACGGCCGGCATCGCTCGCCCTTTCCATGGACGGTGGAGGAACGGGCGGCGGGCGCCGAGCCGTTCGACCCCGCACGGCCACTTTCCAGTAGATGCCGACTATAACGACGGGGGTCGCCTCCACCGGGCCTTGCGGTCTGCTCACCGCCGTCACTCCGGCCAGGCCGAATCCAGGATGATGTCCACGAAGTCGCCCCGTTCGAACCCGGGCACGTAACGCGCCAGCACATCGGCCTTCACATTGCCGAACGTCGTCTCCGGCTTGGGTTCGACGCCTTCGGTGAAGGCCCTGAGAATGCGCCGCTTGAAGTCGGGGCGGGGGTGCAGGGCGACGATCGCCGCGCGGTCCGCCTCGCTGATGTCGTCGTACCCGATGCCCAGTACGTCGTACTCCACCCCCGCCGTCACGAGTGCGACCTCCGGCTCCATGAACGACGGGATCCCTGGCGTCGTGTGGAGCGCGATCGCCGTCCAGACGCGGCGGATGCTGTCCTCGGGCACACCGCGGCTCTGCAGGAACCGCCGCGCCTCGTCGGCGCTGTCCACCTCGAACCGGCGCCCGCTGGCACGGAACTCCTCGTTGAGACCGAGATCGTGGAACATGGCTGCGACGTAGAGCAGTTCCGGGTCGAAGCTCAGCCCCCTGTTGTGTCCCTGGAGAGCGCCGAAGAGATAGACGCGGCGGGAATGGTGGTAGATCAGGTCGTCGGTGGTGTCCCTCACCAACTGGGTGGCGGCTGCGGTCAGTTCGGTGTCGGGAACCGTCACGGTGGTGGGGGCGGGGAGATCGGCGTTGCCGGCCATGGGAACTCCTTCGGCGTAAGGGACCTTTCGAATCGAATGTGAGCGACTTCGGCGCAAGGGACTTCGGCGCACGGGGCTCCCTGCGGCCCGGGTTCACGGGCGGGATCCAGGTGGTGCCGTGCGTGGCCCACCGTCGGCCGCGTCCTGGTCCGCGAGGGAGAGATGGAGGTGGGCCAGGTCGTGCGGGACCGGTCCGTCGGGGCGGAAGAGCGGTGCGCTCGCACCGTCGGCCGCCGTGGCCGGAGCGTCGGTGAGACGCAGACGGGTGCGCAGCCGCCCGTAGAAGTCGTGCGGGCCGAGCCTGATGACGCGGAGGCGGTGCGGTGACGCGTACACCCCGATCCAGTCCCCGGCGTCCAGCACGCCGCGCAACTGACCGTCGATGGTCACCGCGCCCTGCCCCGAGTGCGGCAGGACCCGGACGGCGATCGGTTCGTCGGCCGCGGCGACGACGGTGCGGTCGAAGGTCATGTGCGCCGCCACGGGCGTGAAGAGGACTGCGTCCATGCGTGGCGAGACCACCGGACCGCCTGCGGCGAAGCTGTAGGCGGTCGAGCCGGTGGGGGTGGCCATGATGACCGCGTCGGCCGAGTACGAGGCGAGGAGCCGGCCGCCGATGTAGACGCCGAGGCTGACCTGCCGGTCGCGGGCGAGCTTCTCCACGACGACGTCGTTGAGCGCGGTGACGTCCAGGGCCACGCCCCAGTCCTCCGCCGCTGCCTCCGCTTCGAGGTCGACGTGCGGGGGCGGCAGCATCGGGCGTCGCCCGTAGGCCATCAGGGCGTCGATGTCCTTGGGCACTTCGAGTACGCGGGAGGCCCGCATGGTCAGGGTCATGCGCTCCTCGACCGCCGCCCGGCCCCGGTGGACGGCGTCGAGCGCCCGGACCACGTCCTTCGCCGGGACCTCGGTGAGGAAGCCGACGCGGCCCAGGTCGATCCCGAGGACGGCCCCGTCGTTCTTGGCGGCGATCCGGGCGCCGCGCAGGAATGTCCCGTCGCCGCCGAGCGTCACGATGAGATCGGGATTGCCCGCGACGTCGGCCTCCTCGCGCCCGCCGCGCCTGCGCTCGTCGTCGCGCCACACGTCGATGTCCGTGCAGGGGATGCCTTCGCGGGCGCACCAGTCGCGTACGACTCCCGCCGCGACGACGGCATCGGGACGGCCCTGGTGTACGACGAGTCCGACCCGTGCCACGCTCATCCCGCTCCGACTCCCCGTGTTGTGACGACGGCCTGTCCTCACCCCACTGTGCGGGAATCGGGGGTGGGTCCGCCCGTCGTCGGGCCGTCACGGCGCCCGGTCGGGCGATCCGGCCCGCGACGGCGGCCCGGACGGACACGTGCCCGGCCCGCCTGCGGATGGTCTCCGCCGACGGGCCGGGCACGGCACGGAACACGTCCGGGTCAGGACTGCGCGTCCTCCGGGATGCTGACCAGCCAGCGGGTCTCCTTGCGGGGCCGCAGGTAGAACGCCCAGTAGAGCGTGGCGACCGCCGTGATCCCGCCGGTCCACAGCAGGTACTCGGTCTCCTGCTGGGTCAGGATGTACGCCAGTACGGCGATCAGCAGGACCGGAATGGCGGGCCAGAGCGGCATGCGCCAGGCCGGCGCCTCGCGGTGCGCACCGCGGCGGCAGAGCAGCGCGGCGACGGCGACCAGCAGGTACATCGCGGTGACGGAGACTCCGGTGACGCCGTACAGGGTGTCGAGGTTGACGAAGCAGAGCGCCGCGCCGGGAACGCCGACGACCAGGGTCGCGACCCACGGGGAGCCGAAGCGGCCGAGCCGGGACAGGGCGTTGTTGACCGGCCCGGGCCAGGCCTTGTCACGGGCGGAGGCGAACAGCACCCGCGAGTTCTGGATGACCATCACGATGCCCGCGTTGATGATCGCGAGGGCGACGCAGAGGCTGACGAAGGTCCCGACGGCCGAATTGGACCAGGCGGCGACCATGGTGTTGAGGTCGCCCGAGGTCAGTGCCGCCAGGTCGGGGGCGCCCAGCGTGATGGCGATGACCGGGACGAGGATGACCGCCGTGGAGATGGCGAGGGTGGCGAGCACGGTGCGGGCCACGTTGCGCCGCGGGTTCTCCAGTTCCTCCGAGAGATAGACGGCCGTGGAGAAGCCCTGGGTGATGAAGAGCGCGATGGCGAGCCCGGAGACCACCATCATGGCGGTGACGGTCGAACTCCCGCCGCCCGGCGAGGCGACCGAGCCGTGCACCAGTGCCGAGGCGCCGCGCTCGGAGTGCGCGAAGCCGAGCACGGCGACGACGGCCGCCGCGATCACTTCGAGGACGAGGAAGATGCCGGTGATCCATGCGTTGGCACGCAGGTCCAGCAGACCGGCGAGGGTGGCGAGCACCATGACGCCGGCGCCCGCGACGGAGGCCGGGATGTGCACGATGGGAGCGAGGTAGTCGGCCGTTCCCATGGCGATGACCGGGGGCACGATCATCACGACCAGCAGCGAGAGCACGAAGACGAGCCACCCGGCGAGCCGGCCCGCCATGGTCGACACCATGGCGTACTCGCCCCCGGCGCTCGGAATGAGCGTGCCCAGTTCCGAGTAGCAGAAGGCGACCGCGATACAGAGCAGCGAGCCGATGGCGATGGTGAGGGCGGTGTACGTGCCGAGGCTGGAGAACAGGTCCGGTACGACCACGAAGAGGGTCGAGGCGGGCGTCACGCAGGAGAGCGTGAGCAGTGTTCCGCCCACGACGCCGATGGAACGCTTGAGCTTCTGTGGAGTGGGGCCGGTCGCTGGTGCGAGCGCCTGGGGAGCGCTGAGCGTTTCGGTCATCGTGCGGTTCCGATCAACAGGTGCGGTGTTCGAGCACGGGAGCGCTATCGCCTCCAGACGAGGACGTGGTGAGTGGTTTCGTCGCTCCCAGCGCGACATGCAATCCTGACGTGATCCGCAGGTCAATAGGTGTTCACCTTCGGAATTCGTTGCGACGAGGGGCCGATTCGACGGTTTGGCGCTAACAACGCGTCAATGCATGGGGATCGGGGGTGCGGGAACCGTAGCCGGGCCCGGTGGAAAGTTTCCCCCATTTCCAGCATCCGGAAGGAAGGGGCTGCCTGAGCGGGACCGACGTGCGGGGCTCACGGGTCGCGCAACCGCTGTCGTGGTGCCAGCCTGGAGTCATGGCTTGGGCGTCGTGGACGACTTGCGGTGTGTTCTCGGGACGCGGTGGCGTGCTCACGGACGAGGTCGGTGTGCTCTCCGGGGACTTGACAGTTCACACGACCTGGGCGGACGACTCGGCCCAGGTCACTGTGCAGTACACCGGTGCGATCGACTGGTTCACCATGTCGGGCAGTCCGGTGCCGTGCTGTTCGGAGGAGGAGAGCCGTAGCCTGCACGACGCGGCGGTGCAGGCGGTCCGGGGCGGGGAGGCGGCGACCGTTCCCGTACTGCCCCGCCGCGAACCACGGCGGCAGGCGGCGGAACCCGCCCAGGAGTGACATGGAGCCTGGCATCGCCCCGGGGCGTCGCCACGCCCCCATCGGAGCCGGAGTCGCGGAGGGCTGCGGCGACCAGCCCCGAGATCTCGTTCCCCGGTACTCCCCCGCCGCCCACCGGCCGGCCGAAGACCAGCCCGTCCACAAGGGCTGCGGCTCGTCGGCTGGAAGGTGATGGTCGTCGAACGCGCCCGCACCCTCGACGACGTGGGCGCGGGCATCTCCCTGCACGCCAACGGCATGCGCGCGCTGGACGCCCTCGGTGTCGGGGCGGCGGTGCGCGCGGCCGCGCGGCCCCAGTACACCGGCGGCACCCGCACCCCGGACGGCCGCCTGCTGGCGCGCATGAACGGTGCCGCGCTGGAACGGGAGCTGGGGACACCGATCGTGGGCATCCCCCGGGCCGAGCTGCACCGCCTGCTGCGCGCGGCCCTGCCTCCAAAGTCCCTGGTCATCGGGGCCGAGGTGACGTCCGTCGACCGGTCCGACGCCTCGCGGGTGCGACCGGCCGCCGGTGACACCCGGCTGGAGGCGGAGCTGGTCGTGGCCGTCGGCGGGATCGGCAGCCGGTTGCGCGGCCTGCTCTTCCCGGGACATCCCCCGTCCGGCCCACAGCGGCTCGACGGTGCTGCGCGCCATCACCGAGTCGCCGGTCGACCTGCGTGCCGACTTCGAGCTGACCTGGGGACCGGGGGCCGAGTTCGGCCGCATCGCCTTCGCCGACGGCAGGGCCGAGTGGCACGCGGTGCTCAACGCTCCCGCCGGTGTGCGCCATCCCGACCCGCTCGCGGAGGTCCGCCGCCGGTTCGACGGCTGGCACGACCCGATTCCCGCCCTGCCGGCGGCGACCCGGCCCGATGCCGTCCTGCACCATGACGTCCACGAACTGGTCGTCCCGCTTCCCTTCTACGTGGTGGGCCGGGTGGCACTGCTCGGCGATGCCGCGCACGCCATGACCCCGAATCTCGGCCAGGGGGCCTGCCAGGCACTGGAGGACGCGGCGACACTGGCCGCCGCAGTGTCCGGCGAAGCGACCGTCGAGTCGGCGCTCGGCAGCTACGACGCGGAGCGCCGACCCCGCAGCCAGTCGGTCGCGCGGGCCGCGCGGCAGGCCGGCCGGATGGGCCAGCAGCTGTCCCACCCGGCGGCCGTCGCGCTGCGCAACGCGGCGATGCGTCTCGCGCCGTCCCGTGTCACGGTCCGCACGATCCTCCGCCACACCGACTGGACACCCCCGAGGCTGGGCTGACCTCGGGACGGGGCACCCGGCGGTGCGGCGGCGGTGTCGCGTACGTCAGTAGGCCCCGAAGACGTTGTCGATGGAGCCGTACCTGGCGGCCGCGTAGTTGCACGCTGCCGTGATGTTGGCGACCGGGTCGTAGCTGTCCGTCGAGGTCCCGGGCACGTGGTAGGCCCGGAACGTCGGATCGATGATCTGGAGGAGACCCTTGGACGGCGTCCCGGCGGCGGCGTTCGAGTCCCAGTTGTTGATTGCCCGGGGGTTGCCGGACGACTCGCGCATGATGTTGCGGTGGATGCTGTCGTAGCTGCCGGGGATGTTGTGCTCGGCCATGACGGCCAGCGACTCCTTGATCCAGCCGTCCAGATCGTTGGTGTACGTCGCGGACTGCGCGGCCGGTGCGGCGGCGGACTGTGCCGGAGCCGCCGAGGCGGTGTGGGCACCGAGCAGCGGCAGCAGGAGCGCGGCGGCGCCGGTGCCCACGGCTATGAAACCGCGGGTCAGCGGGGTGGACTTGCGACGACGGTACGTACCCGTTGCGGACATGGTGGATTCCTCTCCGTCGCCTGCGGGGTGAGCTGTCGGGTTCAGGCTGGAGATGCCTGGCCGCACGCGAGCGCGGCTCCACCCCGAGCCGTTCCGGATTCCGGACCGGCGGCTTACCTGGGTCCCCCGCTCCTGCCGTGCATGGGTGGTCGGATGGTCGGACGGCGGCAGGATTCGGCGTTCCGTCCGGATTGACGGTGACCGTAGGCGAGAAGAGCCGAACGGGACAAGACCCCAATTTCCGAATGCAATTCGCCCACAAGATCGATTAACGGGAATTTCGGTAATCCACCTCACACCGCACGACCCGCTCCCCTTGCGCGGAAAGGGAACCGGCTCACGGGGCACGGCACCCCCCGGGCCCAACGTGACTCGCGCCACGAATTCACAAAAGCGGGCATTTCGCCCAGTGATCGCCAAGACCCGGTGACATTGCCTTTCCGCCCCCCGGTCGTTACAGTTTCGATGTCCTGTTATCTCCGATTGAGGTGGACGTTGCGCATCTGAGGTTCGCGAACATCACGCCGTACGGCTTTCCCCGTACGCCCGTCACGCAGTAGCAGTGCTTCGCACTGCCCGTGACCCCGCGTGGATGCGACCTCGGTGCATGAGCCGTCCTTCGCTCTTCAGGACCGCCGCACCTCCTTCCGCTGCCCGGTCGCCGCGTGGTGCTCGCATACGAAGCCCCCTTCACTGCGCTTGCGAATGCGAGGAACACTCATGGCGACACCCACCACCCCCCACGCCTCCCTCACCTGCTCGGCCCTGACCTTCCGGTGGCCGGACGGCACCACCGTCCTCGATGGTCTCTCGCTCAGCATCGGCCGGGGGCGCGTAGGGCTCGTCGGCGCCAACGGTGCGGGCAAGTCCACCCTGCTGCGGCTGCTCGCCGGTCAACTGCGCCCGTCCCAGGGGTCGGTGACCGTCGGCGGCAGTCTCGCCCACCTTCCGCAGAACATCACCCTCGACACCACACTGCGGGTGGACCGGGCCCTGGGCATCGCCGAGCGGCGCGACGCGCTGCGCGCCATCGAGGCCGGCGACGTCGACGAGAAGCACTTCGAGACGGTCGGCGACGACTGGGACGTCGAGGAACGGGCCCTGGCGACACTGGGATCGCTCGGTCTCGGCGGCATCGAACTCGACCGCGCCGTGGGGCAGTTGTCCGGAGGGGAGACCATCCTGCTCCGGCTGGCCGCGCTGCTGCTGGAGCACCCCGACGTCCTGCTCCTGGACGAGCCCACCAACAACCTCGACGTGTTCGCGCGCCGCAGGCTCTACGAAGCCGTCGACTCCTGGCGCTCGGGCGTACTGGTCGTGGTCAGCCACGACCGGGAACTGCTGGAGCGCGTAGACCGCATCGCCGAGCTCCGCACCGGTTCGGTGAACTGGTACGGCGGTGGCTGGTCGGCGTACGAGGAGGCCGTGGCCGCCGAACAGGAGGCCGCCGGCGGATGTTGCGGGCCGCCGAGGCCGATGTGCGCCGCCAGAAGCGTGAACTGGAGGAGACACAGGCGAAGCTGGCCCGGCGCCAGAGGAACGGCCGGAAGGCGGAGGCCGAGGGCGGCCTCCCGAAGATCCTGGCGGGCCGCCGGAAGCGATCGGCACAGGAGTCTGCGGGCAGGCTTCGCGGCGTCCACGAGGAGCGCCTCGGCGAGGCGCTCGAACGCCTGGAGGAGGCCGCCGACGCGATCCGCGACGACGCCGGGATCCGCGTGAGCCTCCCGCACACGGCGGTGCCCACCGGGCGCACCGTGCTGAGTCTGAACGGGCTGCGCCCCGGTTCGGGGGGCTGCGCGAGGGAACCCTCCAGGTGAACGGGCCGGAGCGCATCGCGCTCGTCGGCCGCAACGGCGCCGGTAAGACGACGCTGCTGCGCACGCTCACCGGTGAGCTGGCCCCGTTGTCGGGCGATGCCAGGACCTTCGTACCGGCGCGGTACCTACCGCAGCGGCTCGATGTGCTGGACGACAAACTGAGCGTCGCGGCGAACGTGGCCCGGATGGCGCCCGGTGTCACCGACAACCACATCCGCGCCCAGCTCGCGCGCTTCCTCTTCCAGGGCAAGCGCGCGGAACAGCCGGCGGCCACACTGTCGGGCGGCGAACGTTTCCGTGCCGCCCTCGCGGCGACGATGCTCGCCGCACCGGCCCCGCAGCTGCTGATGATCGACGAGCCGACCAACAACCTCGACATCGCCAGTGTGCGACAGCTGACCGGTGCGCTCGAGTCCTACGGGGACGCACTCCTGATCGCCAGTCACGACCTCGCCTTCCTCGAATCGGTCGGTGTCACCAGGTGGCTGCTGGTCGGCGAGGAGCTGCGGGAGACCGGCGCCGAGGAGGTGGCCGAACTGCTACGCGCCCCGATCCGTTGATGCCGGGGCTGTCGGCCTCGTGCGCCTCACAGCCGCCGGACGCGCATCACGCCGGTCAGCATCGGGAGGGTGAACTCGCCGCGGGCGGTCTCAGGTCTGCTTGCGAGGAAGGCGCGGATCCTGCCCAGCAAGGCCTCTCGCTCCTCTTCCGGCATGACGAGCACCCCGCCCGCCGACGAGGCGTGAAGCAACTGTTCGCCACGATCCATGCGGTCACGCTAGACGCGCGGTTGGCGGGTCGGCTACCTCCTTGCCGCAAGCCCGGCAGTGGCGCCGAGGCCGCCGGCCGAACGGCGGTCGGTGGGACGTGCCCGTACCGGCCGGACAGGGAAAGGGGATGCGGGCCTTCGTACGCCGGCGGCCCGCACCCCTGCCGGGGTCAGAGCCTGTCGATGATCTTGTTCATCTGCTCGATCTCGGCGGTCTGGGCCGTGACGACGGCACCGGCGAGCTTCTTCGCGTCGGCGTTGACACCGTTCTTCTGCTCGTCCTCGGCCATGGTGACGGCGCCCTGGTGGTGCCCGATCATGAGCTGGGCGAACTTCTTGTCGAAGTGCTTGCCCTTGGCGGCCTCCAGATCGCTCATGTCCTTGCCGGACATCATTCCGGGCATTGCCGAGCCGTCCGAGCCGTGATCCATCCCGGGCATGTCACCCATCGAGGACGAGGACGAGGGCAGCGGCTTGCCCCACGACTTCAGCCAGCCCTTCATCGTGTCGATCTCGGGGTCCTGGGCCTTCTCGATCGCGGTGGCCAGCTTCTTGATCTCGGGGTCGGCGGCGCGGCCGTCGGCCAGCTTCGCCATCTCGATGGCCTGCTGGTGGTGCGGAATCATCTGCTGCGCGAACTTCACGTCGGCGTCGTTGAACCCGGCGCCGGGGGTGGCCGGTGCGGAGGCGCCGGCCGAGCCGTGGTCCATGCCGGGCATGGACGAACCGTCGGACTTCGAGCTGTCGGAGGAGCCGCAGGCGGTCAGTGCCAGAGCGAGGACGGCGACGGTGCCGGCGGCCGCGAGGGTGCGACGGCGGGCGGCGGAGCAGCGGGAAGCGGACATCAGAGGTTCTTTCCAGGTGGTTGCGCCACGTCCGTGGCGCGCGAATGGGGCAGGTTCGTCCAACCGGTCCGGCCTCGAAGGGCTGGGGACCGGCGGATCCCTGTCACGTCCGCGCGATGCACACCTGGAGCAGCAGCACCCTGCCGGCCGACGGCGGCCCCCGCCGGGCCGGTCCGCGTACAGCCGTACGGCGCCCGGAGAGTGCCTGAACCGCCACGAGCGCCAGGCCCAGCGACATCAGCAGCGGCAGCACCCGGTCACGGGCGTGGGTGAATACGCACGACTCGCCGTTCATCGCGGGCATGGCTGCAGCCGCCTGAGCGAAACCGGGCCCGGCCCCCATGGCCGAGTGGCCAGCGGTCGCCTGCATGGGCTCTGGCGCGGGTGCGGCCGCCGTGACGGTCATCGCGTCGTGGCAGCCCTCCGCGGCGCTCGCGGGTGCTCCGTGCATGAGGAACAGCCCGAGCAGGACGGCGCAGAGCACGAACAGCCGGGACGCTCCCGGTGTGCGTGTCCGTCCGCGTTCCACGGCTGCCTCGATTGCTCGCTCGTACGGGTCGTACAGGTCGACGGGTCCTGCGGTGCTTGCCAGACGATACCCCCACCGGGTTCCCCGTTCCGTACTGCCCCGCCTGCCCCGGGTTCAGCGGTGGCGCTCGGCGCGCGTCCAGGCGGCGTCGCGGAGCAGGCGCAGGCCGTTGAGGCCGACGATGACGGTGGAGCCCGCCTGCTCCCACCAGTTGCGGCTGCTGCGCAACCTCGGCCTGGTCACCGGCGAGCGCCGGGGCCGCTCGGTGATCTACGCGCTGTACGACAACCACGTCGCCGAACTCCTCGACCAGGCCCTCTTCCACGTCGAGCACCTGCGCCTGGGGCTGCACGACACCCCGGCTCAGGCCACCGCCGGGGCCGACGGCACGGTGGCCGCCGCCGGCCGCTGAGGACGGTTGCGCCCCGTGGGGCGGGTACGGCTGTTCCACGGGGCAGGTACAGCCGTCCTACGGCGCGGGCAGGGCCGCCAGGAACTCCCCGAGGATCCGGTCGAACTCGTCCGGCTTCTCCATGTTGGGGTGGTGGGCGGCACCCTCGACGATCAGCTCCCGTCCGTCGGCGACCGTTCGCACCAGGCGCCTGGCCATGGCGAGGTGATCCGCCGCGTCGATGGACCCGTTGACGGCCAGAACCGGGACCGCGATCCCCGCCGCACGCGCCCAGGTGTCGGGAACGGGCACCCTCAGATCGGCTTCGCCATCGCTGTGCTTGGACAGCGTCCGGGCCGCCATCTCGCGCACCCTCGCCACCACGTCGCGGTCGACTTCGCCGAGCGTGCGGTGCGGGCCCGCCACGAAGAGCATGAAAGCATCGATCCAGCCCTCGATGTCACCCGCGCCCAGGGCACGGGCCTGCGCGGCCAGGACCCCCTGGGCCCAGGGGTCGTCGAATTCGGGCTCACTCGTCCCCGCGCCGCCGACGACCAGCGCACGCACCAGATCCGGGTGTTCCAGCGCGGTGTCGACCGCGGTGGCCGCCCCCATCGACACTCCGGCCAGGACCGCGGGCCCCGCGTCGAGGTGGCGCAGCAGTGCGGCCAGGTCGTCGGTGTGCCGGAAGGGCCTGGTCGCGTTGGCCGAACCACCGTGTCCACGGGCGTCCGGCACGATCACACGGTGGTGGCGCGACAGCTCCGGCACCTGATCGTCCCACATCCCGTGGTCCAGGAATCCGCCGTGCAGCAGCACCAGCAGTGGGCCCTCGCCGGTGTCCCGGTGGACGAGGCGGCCGTCCTCGGTCTCGAAGGATTTCAGCTCGGAAGCAGCACTCATGACAACCAAGGTGCCATGCCCTCGCCACATTGACAACCAAGGTGTCATGATTGCCGAATGACCGATATCGACCCGCCCCTGCCGCCCGAAGAACTGGCCCACCGGCTCACGGAGGTCTTTGCCCTGGTCGGCCCGCTCTACCGGCGTGTGCAGCGCAAGGTGGAACAGACCGCGCCGATCGAGGGCTTGTCCGTCGGCGTGCGTGCCGTACTGGATCTGCTGCGTGAGAACGGCCCCATGACGGTCCCCCAAATGGGCCGGGCGCAGGCGCTGAGCCGGCAGTTCGTGCAGCGCATGGTCAATGACGCCGCGACCGCGGGACTGGCCGAGATCATCCCCAACCCCGCGCACCAGCGGTCGTCGCTGGTCCGGCTGACCGCGAGCGGCCGGGAGGCGATCACCGCCGCCCTGGCCCGTGAGCAGTCACTGCTGCGCCAGGTGGACGGGGACCTCACCGATGGCGATGTGACGGCGTGCGTACGGGTGCTCGGGCGGATGCTGGAGCTCTTCGACCACGTCGACGTGGACTGAGACCGGGCGCCGTTCCCGCCCCGGGAGGGGGTGGGAACGGTGCGTATGCCACCGAGTGCGGATCCAACTGCCCCCGTCTACGCTCAGATCTGAATCTATGCCGCAAGAGGTCGTGAATCGACAGGAAGCGAGACCCCATGGAGCGGCTCAAGCGGTCGGGGCTCGTCGGGGAACTCTCCGCGGAATTCCTCGGCACGATGATTCTCATTCTCTTCGGCTGTGGAGTGGTGGCCCAGGTCGTCGCGGGCGGTGCGCTCACCGATCCGCCGGGCGGGCTCGGGAATCACGACAGCATCGCCTGGGCCTGGGGGCTCGGAGTCACACTGGGCGTCTATGTGGCGGGCCGGCTCAGCGGAGCCCATCTCAACCCCGCCGTGACCGTCTCCCTCGCCGCGTTCAAGGACTTCCCCTGGAAGAAGGTGGCGCCGTACTCGCTCGCCCAGGTCGCAGGGGCGTTCGTCGCGGCGCTGCTGGTGCGGTGGAACTACACGGAGGCGCTGGCGAAGGCGGACCCGGGGCACACGATCAAGACGCAGTTCGTGTTCTCCACGCTTCCCGCCAACGGCAACCCCGCTCTTCCGGTCCATGAATGGGGAGCGTTCCGGGACCAGGTCATCGGCACCGCGATCCTCGTGCTGCTCATCTTCGCGGTCACCGATCTCCTCAACACCCCACCGGGCGCCAATCTCGGCCCCTTCATCGTGGGCCTCATCGTGGTCGCCATCGGCATGGCGTTCGGCACCAACGCCGGATACGCCATCAACCCGGCCCGTGACCTCGGCCCCCGGCTCGCGAGCTTCCTCACCGGTTACGGCGGGGCGTGGCGGGATCAGTACGGGAACTTCTACTTCTGGGTGCCGATCGTGGGCCCGCTGGTCGGTGGCCCACTGGGGGCGTTCGTCTACAAGGTGTTCATCGGCCGTTTCCTCCCCACGGCGGAAGAGGAACCGGAGGGAACCATCCCCCTACCGCCGGAGACGTGACGCCCGTTCCCATCACCGAGCCCGGGCTCAGGAGAGGCAGCATGCCATGGCGGACTTCATCGGCGCAGTGGACCAAGGCACCACCAGCAGCCGCTTCATGATCTTCGACCACGACGGCAACGAAGTGGCCAGACACCAGTTGGAGCACGAACAGATCCTGCCCCGCCCCGGCTGGGTCGAGCACGATCCGGTGGAGATCTGGGAGCGCACCAACTCGGTGATGCAGAACGCCCTGCGCACCGGTGGTCTCAGCGGCACGGATCTCGACTCCATCGGGATCACCAACCAGCGCGAGACGACCGTCGTCTGGGACCCCCGAACCGGCCGTCCGCACTGCAACGCCGTCGTGTGGCAGGACACCCGCACCGACTCGATCGCCCAGACCCTGGAGAAGGAGGGGCACGGCGAGGTCATCAGGCGCAAGTCGGGGCTTCCTCCCGCCACTTACTTCTCCGGCGGGAAGATCAAGTGGATCCTTGAGAACGTCGACGGGGTCCGCGAGGCCGCGGAGCGTGGGCACGCGGTGTTCGGGAACACGGACTCCTGGGTGTTGTGGAATCTCACCGGCGGCCCCGACGGCGGCACGCACGCCACCGATGTGACCAATGCCAGCCGCACGATGCTGATGAACCTGGAGACGCTCGACTGGGACGACGAACTGCTGGACATCTTCGGCATCCCCCGGGCGATGCTCCCCACCATCAATCCCTCCTCCGACGCTCAGGCGTACGGCCGCACCCGCACCTCGCGTCCGCTGCGGGCCGCCGTCCCGGTCACCGGGGTGCTCGGCGACCAGCAGGCGGCCACCGTGGGGCAGGTGTGCTTCGAGCCGGGCGAAGCGAAGAACACGTACGGCACCGGCAACTTCCTGCTGCTCAACACCGGTACGAAGCCCATCCGGTCGCAGCACGGCCTGCTCACCACGGTCGCCTACCGGTTCGGGCAGAGCCCGGCGGTCTACGCACTGGAGGGGTCGATCGCGGTCACCGGGTCCGCGGTGCAGTGGCTGCGGGACCAGATGAAGATCATCACCGATGCGGCGGAGAGCGAGCGACTGGCCCGGTCCGTCGCGGACAACGGCGGGATGTACTTCGTGCCGGCCTTCTCGGGGCTCTTCGCCCCGTACTGGCGCTCGGACGCCCGGGGCGCCATCGTCGGTCTGGCCAGGTACAACACCAACGCCCATCTGGCGAGGGCCACGCTGGAGGCGATCTGCTACCAGAGCCGGGACGTGGTGGAGGCGATGGAGCAGGACTCCGGCGTCCATCTCGACGTGCTGAAGGTCGACGGCGGGGTCACGGCCAACGACCTGTGCATGCAGATCCAGGCCGATGTGCTCGGTGTCCCCGTCAGCCGCCCCGTGGTCGCCGAGACGACCGCTCTCGGCGCCGCCTACGCCGCCGGTCTCGCCACCGGATTCTGGCGGGACCAGGGCGAGTTGCGCGAGCACTGGCAGGAGTCGAAGCGCTGGGAGCCGCAGTGGAGCGAGGATCAGCGGGCGGAGGGTTACGCGAACTGGAAGCGGGCGGTGGAGCGCACCCTGAACTGGGTCAGCGTGGGATGACGGTCCGGCGCACTGTGCGGGCGTGCCCGCACAGTGCGCCAGGGGCTCAGGCCCGCGTCCGCAGACCGGCCAGGAGTTGGTAGACGGTCTCGGTGCCCTGTCGCAGTGCTTCGACGCCGATGTGTTCGTCCGTGCCGTGCATGCGCTTCAACATGTCCCGGTTCACGGTGAACGGGTACATGCCGTACACGGGTACGTTCTGTTCCCGGAACGGCACCGCGCTGGTGACCGCCTCGAACTGGCAGGCGGTGGCCCGTACTCCGGGGTGGGTCCGGCGTACAGCGCGCTGCCAGGCGCGGAAGACGTCCGTGTCGTGGTCGGAGTCGGGGGTGGCCAGATAGCCGCGCAATCGGTCCAGGGCCTGCCGCTCGCTCTCGCCGGGGTTTCCGACCACACTCAGAGTCGCCCGGTTGCCGATCAGCGAGCGGAGCTCGGCGACGATGCGCCCGGGGTCATCGGCCCCCGGCAGGAAGGCCGCCCGGAACTCCGCGGTCGCGGTGCCCGGCACGATGCTCGGGTAGTAGCCGGACCGGGCGGAGGTGAAGGCGAGCGTGGTCCGCAGCATCGCGTTGTGCAGCTCCGGGGTCTCGCTGAGCCGCACCACCGCTTCCCCCGCCCGGTCCCGCCGCTGGTCCGTGCGGGCCGCCAGCATCTCCCGGATCGCCTCGGCGAACGGCCGGTCGGTGGTGGCCTCGGCCAGTTCGGTGAAGTACTGCCGGGACAGCGCGTTCGGGCGGATGTGGGCACGCCACCCCCCGAGTTGGTCGAGCACCTCGCCCAGCCGGATCACCGCCTGTCCGCTGAACGGCTTGGACGTGTGGGTGGCGTACGACGCCGTCTCCAGGCGCATCAGCAGGGAGCGCTTGTCGTTGCAGGTGAGCGAGGCGATCATGGGCGTGGTGCCGTCGCGCTGGTTGAGTACCCAGCCGCCCTCGGTGATGACCGCGCCCGCCGCCACCTTGCCCGGGTGTTCCGTGAGGAACCAGCGCACGCCGTAGGGGCCCTGTTCCTCGTCGCAGTCGGACCAGAGGACGATGTCGCGGTCGAAGGCCGCTCCCTCGTGGACATGGCGCAGCAGTGCGGTGACGAAGGCGGCGTTGACGCCCTTCATGTCGAGCGAGCCGCGGCCGTACAGTTTGCCGTCCTTGATCTCCGCGGCGAAGGGGTCCGTCTCCCATCTGTCGCCGATTGCGGGCACCACGTCGGAGTGGCCGAGCAGGATCAGGGGCTTCTTCGTGACCGGTCCGCTGCCGGGTACGCGGGCGAAGAAGTGGACGTTGCCGTCCTTCGGAGTGGGCACGATCTCGGTGCCGACTCCGGCATCCCGGAAGATGCCCTGGAGCATCCGGGCGAACGGCAGGGTGAGCGCGCCGTCGCCGGGGTTGCTGGTGTTCTGGCGGATCATGGCGACGGCCAGGGCCACGGGGTCGGTGGGATCGCCGTCGAAGGACGCTCCGCCCGTCCCCGACGGCGCGTCGGCCCGCGCCGCGGGTGACACCGATGCCACCGCGCCGAGGCCCAGCACCGTGGACGCGACGGCCGTCGCGCCGGCACCGAGCACGGAACGCCGTGACGGCCGGGTTCCGGGAAGTCCGTCGAGGCAGGCGGAGACGACCGCGGCAGGATTCTCCTGGTGCGCGTAATGGCCGCCCCCGACGGACTTCAGGGTGCATTCGCCCCGGGTCCACTCGGCCCAGCGGCGCACGGTGACCTCGGGCACGTGCGGGTCGTCGGTGGCCCACACCGCACGCAGCTCGACCTGCGGAACGGTTCCCCGCCGGCCGTCGTACCCGGCGGCCAGCCGCAGATCGGCGATGACGGGAGGCAGCAGCACCTCCTCGAACTCGGGGTCCGCGAGCAGCTCCGGGTCGGTCAGTCCGGTTCCGGCGACGAAGGCGCGGGCGTCCTCGACGGTCACGTCCTCGCCGCGGCCGTGGAAGTCGCCGGGGCACTGTCCGGCAACGGCGCACAGCCGAGTGACGGGCACCCCGGCGTCGAGCAGCCGGCGGCAGGTCTCGTACGCCAGCAGGGCGCCGAGGCTGACTCCGATCAGTACCAGCCGTCGCCCGCCCAGCAGTTCGCGTATCCCGGCCGCCACCGCGTCGGCATAGGCGGCCATGTCGGTGACCGGCTCCTCGTCGACGCGGGTCCCGCGGCCCGGCGGTGCGACGAACGCGAGGGTGGTGTCCTCGGGAGTCAGGCCCCGCCAGCTCGCGAACGTCGAGCCATGGGCGCCGGTGGGTGCGAAGCAGACAGCGAGGGTACCGGGGGCGGCGCCCTGCGGCTGCTCGCCCGGCACGGTCAGCCATGGGTCGTTCATTTCTGCTCCTCCTGCTGGATCTCGCGGCACAGGGCGGCGATCGCGGTGACGGTGGGTGCGCCGAGGATGCGGCGCAGCGGCACGCGGCGGCCGGCCGTCGCCGCCAGCCGGTTGGCGAGCCGGACGGCGAGCAGGGAGTGGCCTCCGGCGTCGAAGAAGTTCTGGTCCGCCGACGCGGGCGGTGCGCCGAGCAGTTCCTGCCAGAGCGCGGCGACGGCGGTCTCGGTGGCGTCGGACGGGGTGAATCCGGCTGCCCGTTCCTGCCCGATGCCTGCCACGAGTGTGCGCAGGGCGGTGCGGTCCAGCTTGCCGTTGGTGCTCAGCGGGAGCCGCGGGACCTGCTGGATGCGGGCGGGCAGCATGTAGTCGGGCAGCCGGTCGCGCAGATACCCGCGCAGTGCGGCGGCGCCGGTCTCCTCGTCGGCGGTGACACAGGCGACGATGCGTGTTTCGCCGTCCTCGGTCTCCGCGTAGACCCCCGCGTCGGTGACGTCCGGCGCCTTGCGCAGGGTGGCCTCGATCTCCTCCAGCTCGACGCGGTAGCCGCGCACCTTGATCTGGTTGTCGGCGCGTCCGGTGATCTCCAGTACGGAGTCGGGGAGTTGGCGGCCACGGTCGCCGGTGCGGTAGTGCAGAACTCCGGCGTCATCGGTGGTGAAGCGGTCCTCGACGTCGCCGCCGACATAGCCGAGGGCGAGTGGGGGTCCGGAGACCCACACCTCGCCGGTCACACCTGCCGGAAGGCGTCGGCCGAGCCGGTCACGGACCGAGAGCGAGGCGCCCGCCACGGGGCTGCCGACCGGGACGCGTTCGGCGTCGGCGGGCAGCCGGACGGTGTCGTAGGCGGCGACGTTGGAGGCGGTCTCCGTCATGCCGTACAGGTTGAGCAGGGTGGTGTCGGGCCAGACCTCGCGGAAGCGCAGGACGGTTTCCACGGGCAGGGTGTCGGCACCGCTGGTGACCAGCACCGGGCGGTGCCCGCCGGGGCGTTCGGTGTACTCCTGGAGCAGTCCGGCGATCAGCTGCGGGGTCAGGAAGAGATGGGTGATCCGTTCCTGCTCGACGGCGGCGGCGAAAAGCGCCGGATCGAGGAGTTCGTCGGTGGCGAGCACGACGGACGGGATGCCCTTGAGCAGTCCGCCCAGCAGTTCCCAGGGCGAGGCGACCAGTGCCAGGGACTTCTGGACGGCGAGCACCGCGTTCTCGGGGAACGGGTGGTCCTGCCACATCCACTCCAGCCGGCCACGGACCGAACGGTGGCTGATGCGTATGCCCTTGGGGTCTCCGGTGGTCCCCGAGGTGTAGACGATGTGGAACAGCGCGTCCTCGTCGGGCTCCTGCTCGGGGGCCTGGTGCAGCGGGCCCTCGGCAATCGGCGCCAGTGTGACGCGGGGGGCGTCCAGGGTGGGGAACTGGTCGAGTCCGGGCTCGGCCAGCACGCAGTGCGGCCCGGTCTCCTCCACCATCCGGCGCTGCCGTCGCACGGGTATCGCGGGGTCCAGCCCGAGGTAGGCGGCGCCGGTCTTCAGTACGGCGAGGACGCCGGCGACGGCGGCGGGGCCGCGCTGGGCGGCGAGTGCCACCAGCGAGCCCGGACCGGTGCCCTTGGCGATGAGCCGGGCGGCCAGCCGGCCGCTCCATTCGTCGAGTTCGCGGTAGGTGACGCTGGTGCCGGTATGGCGCAGGGCGACGGCCCGGGGGTGGGCCGCCACCTGCTCGTCGAAGCGTTCCAGCAGGGTCGGCGTGGTCATCGGTGATCGTCTCCGGGCAGCAGATCGAGGGAGCGAACGGTGGTGTGCTCGGCGCGCTCCGGGTCGGTGAGGGCCCGGAGCGCGATCAGGGTGGATTCCAGTACGTTGCGGGCGGCGGGCGCATCGAGCAGCTCCCGCTGGTACGCGTACTGGAGGAGCAGTCGGCCGGGGCCGTGCGGCTGGACGTACAGGGCGCAGTCGTACTTGGTGTAGCCGGTGTCCAGTTCGACGAAGCGGAACCGGACGTCCGACGCGGTGGTGGCGCGCGCCGGGTAGGGCAGCATGTTGAGCATGGTCTGGAAGACCGGGGTCGCCGATGAGCTCCGTGAGGCAGCCGGAAGCCGCCGCAGCGTCCAGCCGAAGGGGTGCTCGGCCGCGGCGTAGGCGTCGTACACCGTCTCCCTCACCTGTGCGGTGAACTCCGCGAGCGTGACTGTCGGGTCGATGTCCAGGCGCAGCGGCAGCATGGCGAGCACGAAGGCGGGCACATCGGCGGTCTCCGGACGCTCCCGCCCCGCCATCGGGGCGCCGACGATCACGTCGTCGGCGTCGCTGTAGTAGCTCAGGGCCAGTGCGTAGGCGGCCAGCAGCGGTACGAACTCGGTGGCGGACGCGGCCAGCGCGGTGTCGCGCAGCCGCCGGGACAGCTGCTCGTCGAGGACCGCCTCGGTGATCTCGCCCCGGTAGGTGGGTGCGGCGGGCCGCTGCTTCTGTGCGATCTGGAGGACCGGAAGTCCGTCCGCGAGCCGCCGCAGCCAGTACTCCCCCGCCGCGGCCACCTCCTCGGTGGCCAGCCGCTCGGTGAGGTGGTCGAGATAGCGGTCGTAGCGGGTGGCGTGTTCGGGGTCGGGCCCGGCGGGCCGCTGTTCGTAGAGTTCGGCCAGGCGCTGGAACAGCACGGTCGCTCCCCAGCCGTCGAGGAGCAGTTCGTGCATGGTGACCAGGAGCCGGTGCTGCCCGTCGGGCAACCGGAACAGGCCGATCCGCAGGGCCGGTTCGGTGAGCAGGTCGAAGGGCCTGGCCGCCTCCTCGGCGGCCGTCGCGCGAAATGCGTCCGCGGTGACGTCCTGGGCGCTGCCTGGCAGCGGCACCTCCCAGTGCGGGTAGTGGTGCACCACCTCGTGCACCACTTCCTGCGCCGCGTCCTGCCCGTCCGCCCCGTCGCTCCCGTCGGCCTCGTCGTTCTCCGAGAATCGGGCGAGGAGCAGTGGATTCTCGGCGAGCAGCAGCTGCCAGGCCCGGGCCAGCCTTGCCACGTCGAGGGGTCCGTCGAGTTCCAGGGAGCCCTGGTAGCTGTAGTAGGGGCTGAGCGGGTCGAGCCGCCAGTGGAAGTACACGCCGGCCTGCTGCGGGGTGAGCGGCCGGGTGCGCGGCGTGTAGTCCCGCACCGCCTCCGTGCGGGCACCGGGCAGGGGCTTCCGTTCCTGGCCGAGCGCGGCGAGCGCGGCGGGGCTGCCGTCGCGCAGCACGTCACGCAGGCCGGCGGCCGATCCCGTCCTGCGAAGGGCGGCGACCAGCCGCATGGCCAGCAGCGAATCGCCGCCCAGCTCCAGGAACCTGTCGTTCCTGCCGACCCGTCCGGTGCCGAGCAGCCCGGCGACGACGTCCGCGATCGCGGTCTCCGCCGCGCCGCGCGGCGGGGCGTACGGGCGCGTGTCGGGGCGGCTGCGGCGCGGTGGTGCGGGCAGGGCCTTGTAGTCCGTCTTGCCGTTGCGGGTGAGCGGGAGCCGGGGCAGGACGACGAAGGTGTGCGGCACCATGGGAGCGGGGAGCCGGCCGCTCAGATGGGCGCGCAGTGATTCCTCCGTCGGCTCGTCGCCGGAGGCGGCGACATACGCGACGAGCCGGGGAGGCTGCGCCGCCACCGGAGTGTGCGCGCTCTCCCGGGCGACCAGGGCTACGGTGTCGTCGGGGGTATGGACGGTGACGGCGCAGGCGGCGATCCGGGGGTGCTCGCCCAGCACCGCCTCGATCTCGGCGAGCTCCATGCGTACGCCGCCGAGCTTCACCTGCCGGTCCACCCGGCCCAGGTACTCCAGTTGGCCGTCCGTCAGCGCGCGTACGGCGTCCCCGGTGCGGTAGAGGCGTCCCCCACCGGTGCCGAACGGGTCGGTGAAGAAGGCGAGAGCGGTGCGCTCCGGGTCACCGAGGTAGCCACGGCCCACGACGAGTCCTCCGACGAACAGCTCCCCCGTCTCCCCGTGCGCACAGGCATGCCACTGCCCGTTCTCCTCGCGCAGTACGTACAGTTCGGCGTTCCCGATGGGCGAGCCGATCGGCAGGTGGCGTACTCCGGCGGCCGGAGGACCGAGTTCGGCATGGGTGACGTCGTCCGAACACTCGGTGGGGCCGTACGCGTTGAGCAGCCGGATGCCCGGCAGGGTGTCGTGCCACCGCCGGGCCAGCGCGGGTGGCAGTTCCTCACCGGTGGCGATCATCCAGCGCAGCGCGCCGGGCCGGATTCCCGCGCTCTCCTGGGCGTCGAGCAGGAAGCGGATCAGTGTGGGTACGGTCTCCAGCACCGTGGTTCCGTGTCCGCGCAACGCCTCCAGCAGCAGGGCGCCGTCCTGTGCCTGCTCGTCGGCGAAGATCTGGACCCGGCCGCCGAGGAGCAGCGGGGCGAGCATCTGCCATACGGAGATGTCGAAGCTGAGCGGCGCGGTCTGGGCCAGCCGGTCGTCCGCGGTCAGCCCCAGATCATCGATCTTGGCCCAGAGGTGGTTGAGCATTCCGCGGTGCTCGACGATCGCGGCCTTGGGCCGGCCGGTCGACCCCGAGGTGTAGAGGACGTAGCGCACCTCGTCCGGGCCGGGCGACAGAGTCCGGGTGTACGGAGCATCGGCCGGTTCCGGTGTCGTGGTGGGTACGCCGGCCGCGCGGGCACCCTTGACCAGTTCCCCGGTGTCCGTCGGCGCGCCGGTGGCCAGCATCAGTGCCGCGCCGCTGTCGGTGAGCAGGGATTCGACGCGTGCGGCGGGCCAGCTCGCATCGACCGGCAGGTAGACGGCGCCCAGCAGCTCCAGGGCGAGGAAGGCCGTGACGACATCGGCGCCGCGCCGCCCGCCGACCGCGACGATCTGCCCCCGCGAGATCCCTTCGGCCGCCAGCTGCGCGGCGATGCGGCGCATCCGGTCGGCCAGCCGGCCGTATCCGAGGGACTCCTCGCCGTCCTCGACGGCGGTCCGGTGGGGGTGTGTGGCCGCGAACCGCTCGACGTAGGCATGGACCCCTTCCCCCAGCTCGTACGGTTCGTGGCGGGTGAGTGCCGCGGCGACGGCACGCTCCCGCGCCCCGTCGGCCAGCGGAAGGCGGGGGTAGTGCTCGGGCAGGCCGGTCACCGGCCCGCCCGCTTCTCGGCGATGACCAGCAGGTACTCGACAGGTACGCCCGTGCCGCGCTCGTCCGTGGTGTGGAATCCCTCGGTCATCTCGACCATTTCCGCTCGCAGTTCCTTCCACCGCGAGGGCGGCGAGATGGTGTTCCTCGCCGCGATGCAGGGGCCGAAGCAGTTCTCGAAGAAGGTGACCAGGTCCTCGGCCGCCGCGAACGGGTAGAAGAGTTCCCGGCGTTCGGAGATGACCGTGAAGCCGGGGCCGAGGAGCTCGGCGAGGTAGTCCGGCGATCCCCACAGCATGGGCTGTCCCTGATGGCCGTTGGGCGAGGGGAAGTAGGCGGAGAGGATCTCCTGGAAGTGCGCGGTCCAGCTGCGCGCCGTCCAGTTGCACATGCCGATGCGGCCGCCGGGCCGCAGTACCCGGGCCATCTCCCCGCTCGACGCGGCGTGGTCCGGCGCGAACTGGATCCCGTAGGTGGAGGTCACCAGGTCGAACGAGGCGTCGGTGAAGGGGAGTTCCTGGGCGTCTCCCCGTCGCAGCTCCACCTGGACGCCTGCCTGGGCGAACCGCTGGCGTGCGTCGGGGAAGAACTCGTCGGTCAGGTCCAGCCCGGTGACGACGCAGCCGCGCAGGGCGGACAGCAGCGCGACATTGCCGTTGCCGGTGGCGACATCGAGATGAGCGGTGTCCGGCGCGGGGGCCAGCCGGTCGACCAGCTCGACGGCGCCCGGCCGCAGCAGATCGGCGACGTGCCGGTACTCGCCGTACGACCACATGGTCCGGTTGATCTCCTGGATGTTCTGATCGATCGTCATGTATCCCCCTCAGAGCGTGAGCCGGGCGCCGAGACCGGCGGCTTCGGCGCGGGTGTGGATGCGGTCGGCCACGGCGACGTCGAGGATCGACATCCCGAACGGGTTGCTGATCACGATCTCGTCCTGGCCGCGGCGGCCCGGGTGCCGCCCGGCGAGCACATCGCCGAGCGTGCCGTCGACGCGGCGGGCCCCGGGCCGGGCGGTCACTCCTTCCCGCGGGGTGCCGTCGGGGCCGAGCAGGGTGCCCGCCCGGTGCATGCGGCCGAGCAGCCGTCGCGGGTCGTCACGGACCAGGCTCCAGTCGTCGACGATCACCGCGTCGGCCGAGAGCACGGCCGCTTCGGTGAGGTCGTCCAGCGAGACATGGCAGACGAGCGCGCCGGGCAGCAGCCAGTCGGGCTCGATGTACCCCTGGGTCACCGTGGTGACGGGCACGACGAGTTCGGCGTGCCGCACCGCCTCGCGCGGTCCGTCGGCGACCACCGGCTCGATGTCCGCCGCACCCGGCAGCGAGGCGATGTGGTGGGCGACGGACTTCGCACGGTCGGGCGCCACGTCGTACAGCGCGATGCGGCGCAGAGTGGGCACGGTACGCAGCAGCAGCGCGATGTGCGCCTGGGCGAGGGCGCCGCAGCCGAGGAGTGCCAGCCCGCGCGGTTCCGCCACCGCCAGATGGCGCACGGCGAGCGCGGTCACCGCCGCGGTGCGCATCGCGCTGATGTAGGCGGCCTCCATCAGGGCCAGGGGGCGGGCGGTCTCCGGGTCGAGGAGCAGGGTGAAGCCCTGGGAGCGGGGTATTCCGCGCGCTGGGTTGCCGATCGAGGCGTTGATGGTCTTCATGCCGATGACCGGCGGCCGCCCCTCCTGGACGAGTGCGCCCGGCATGGCCAGCAGCCTGGCCGAGTCGCCCTGCGGGGTGGTCCAGCCCAGGTAGGCCTCCTCGGGAAGCTCGGACCGACCGGCGGAGTGCAGTCTGAGCGCCTCGGCCACCGTCGCCACGATGTCGACGTCGCGGGCGGCCTCGATGACGTCCGCCCGGGTCAGATAGCGGAAGTGGCTGTCGGGGTATTGCTCGAAGTCCATGACGGGCGTGGCTCCTTGGCGAGAGGGGTCGGTTGCGGTGGGGACGGCGCGGGAGCGGGTTCAGCCGCCGGGGGCGTGTGCCGCGCGGAGCATCACGAAGGGGACGAGCGCACCGAGCAGCAGTACACCGGCGAGTGCGATCCAGCCGGCCGTGCCGAGGGCGAGGACGACGCCGGTCATCAGCACCGGGCCCGCGACCCGGTTGGCCACCGTGCGGCTGGTGTTGAACAGCACCAGGTAGGCGCTGCGCGCCCCTTCCGGTGCCAGGTCGAAGGAGAGCGTCCACGAGGCGCCGACCTGCAGCAGTTCGGCGAACGTCAGGAGGACGACGGCCGAGCCGAGCACCAGCAGTGCCTCCCGCGCCCCGAAACCGGGCGCGGCGGCGAAGGCCAGGGCGCCGCAGCTGAGCAGCAGGGCCGCACCCGCGTACGAGAGCCAGGCCCGGCGCGTGGTGCTGTAGCAGCGGTTGAGGGGGTACTGGAGGGCGATGCACAACACGGTGTTGACGGCGTACAGGATGCCCACATAGCGCTCCGGTACCTCTGTCTCGGTGACCAGCCACAGAGGGAAGGCCACATTGAGCACCGGCATCCAGAGCGACACCAGTGCGTTGTACGCGGTGAAGCCGAGCAGCCGGCGGTCCTTGAGCAGATCCGCCACCCGGGCGCTCCCGACCGCCGGCGCCGTCTCCTCCTCCCGCCGCGCGGTGGCGTACACGGCGGCCACCGCCACGTAGGCGACCGCGCCACCGACCAGCAGCGGCCGGAACGCTCCCGGCGCGCCGGAGCCCAGGGCGACTCCGGCGATCAGTCCGCCGAGGCTGATGCCGAGGTTGACGACGGTGCGCTGCACGGCCATGACCTTCGCGCGCAGGTTCTCCGGGGTGCGCGCACCGACGTACGACTGGACCAGTGGGGGGGAGGACTGCTCGGTGACGGCGATGACGGCGACCACGAGCAGAAAGCTCCACCAGCCGTCCACCCAGAGGTAACCGACGGTGGCCAGTGCGCGGAGCAGCATCACACCGATCAGCACCGGCTTCGGCCCGAAGCGCCCGGCCAGCCGGGCGATGGGCACGGCGGCGGCGATGGCGACGGCCCCGCCGATGGTCAGGCCGGTGCCGACGGACGAGGTACTGAGATGGGCGACCTTGACGAAGTAGATGGTCGAGACGGCGAGGAAGAGGCCCGTGCCGGTCCATTCGATCAGCGTGGCGCCCTGCACCAGCGGCAGGTACTGCCGGCGGCCGGGGCGGGTCCGCTGCCGGTCAAGGGTGGTGCTGGTGCCCATGCTCAGTGCTCCTGGTGCTTTCGGTCGAAGAAGAGTCCTTCGCTGCGCAGCCGTTCCGCGGCGGCGGTGATCTCCTTGGCGACGCCCTGTTCGGTCGCCCAGTTGTCGCAGTAGAGGGTGTCCCGGTATTTGGCGCCGCCGTCCGCGGCCAGGCAGACCGCGAGCCGGCCGTCCGTCCCGGCCTCGTCCTGATCGGTCAGCATCGCGCGCACGGCGCAGCCGCTGGAGCCGCCGAGTGCGAGCCCGATGTCCTCGGCGATGATCCGGCAGACGGCGATCGCCTCGATGTCGTCGACGTGCACCGCGCGGTGGTAGCTGCGCGGCGCCTTCAGGAAGACGGACGGGCGGCTGGCTCCGATGCCCGGGACCAGGCGCCGTCCGCCGCTGCCCGAGACGGCCAGTGAGCCGCGTACGTCCACGGCGACCGCGGCGACGTCGGGCCGGTGCTCGCGCAGATGGGCGCTGATGCCCGCGAGGGTGCCGCCGGTGGAGACCGGTATGTACACCGCGCCGAGCTCCGGTCCCGCCTGCGCGGTGAGCTCGGGTCCGGTGGTGTGCCGGTGGATGTGGGGCGCGGCCCAGTTCTCGTACTGGTCGGGCCAGCGGTATCCGGGGTTGTCCGCACACAGCTCGCGCACCCGGCGCAACCGGCTCAGCAGGTAGCCGCCCAGGCCGTCGGGTTCGTCGACGACGATCACCCGCGCCCCGCTGTCCGCGAGCCCGCGACGTGTGGCGTGCGGGGTCTTGAGATCGACCACGGCGAGGAAGTCGCAGCCGACCGCCGGCAGCAGCCTGGCCAGGGCGAGGCCCAGATTGCCCGAAGTGGATTCGACCACCACGGTGCCTGGGGTGAGCGGCCGTTCGTCGTGCAGCGCCCGCAACAGTCCTACGGCGCTGCGGTCCTTCACCGATCCGGTGGGGCCGTGTTGTTCGAGTTTCAGGCCCAGACGCCGCACCCGACCCCGGTGGGTGACGTCCAGGCGGAGTAAGGGTGTTGTGCTGAGAGCCCGCGCCAGGACGGGATTGACACGCGACACTGCTTCTCCCTGTGCGATGCGTCGTTCGACGATGGCGATGGGTCGACCGGCCGGCCCAGCTGCGCGCTCTCAGACCTTAGGCAGGTGGCCCCGGGTGTCACCACGACACTCTCACGCCCGCGTGTCACCGTTGGCCGGGAACGGTGCTTGACGTTCGCCTCGCTCTCGTCCCCCGGCCGCTGCCCGGCCCGGTGAAGTCGCGGTACCGGTCCGGTGTTCCGCCGGGGTCCGCGCGCGAGAAGAATCGAATTGGCCGGTTCCGCACCTGGTGGCCCGGACTACCGGACGGTCGCCATGACGGGGGGTGCCGCCCGGCACCACCTCTCCCAGGGGCCTGTTATCTTTACGTGACTTCGCGACAGAACTCTCGGTCATGCTTTGGCCTTTGATCTGTCGGCGTCGATGTGCCGACGTGTGGCGGCGGACGTTCAATGACCACTGCACGGGCACGGTCGCGGAACGCGGCCGGCCCGGCCTGTCCTGGCTGGACGAAATGACACAGCACAACAAATTCAGCAGGGCGGCGCTGGCCGCACGAGCGGTGCTGATCCCGGGGACGGGGCGCCGGAAGCAGACGAAGCGCCCGATCGCCCGCCGGCTGCGCAGACCGGACTATCCACGCACGGGACGGCGCGGCTGGCGGAGATGGATTCCCTCGTGGCGGCTGGTCCTGGGCTCGGCGCTGATGTTCACCGCGACCCTGGCGACCGTGGTGGGCATCGCCTACGCCCGTACGGACATACCGGAGGACCTCAACGCCTTCGCCACCCAGCAGGACACCGTCTACTACTGGGCCGACGGCACGCCGATGGCCCGGACCGGCTGGGTGAGCCGCCAGGAGATGCCCCTGTCGAAGATCCCCGACCATGTCCGATGGGCCGTACTGGCGGCGGAGAACGCCGACTTCTACTCCGACCACGGCATATCGACGCAAGGGATCACCCGTGCGCTGTGGCGCACCGTCGGCGACGGTGACACCCAGGGCGGGTCCACCATCACCCAGCAGTACGTGAAGAACGTCTATCTGTCTCAGGACCAGTCCTTCTCACGGAAGTTCACCGAGATGCTGCTGGCGGTCAAACTGGACCGCCGCCTGAGCAAGGACAAGATCCTTCAGGAGTACCTGAACACCAGCTGGTTCGGCCGTGGCACCTACGGTCTCCAGCGCGCGTCGCAGGCCTACTACGGCAAGGAGGTCACCCAGCTCAACGCCAGCGAGGGCGCCTTCCTCGCCTCCTTGCTCAAGGGGGCCTCGTTGTACGACCCCGCCGTCAACCCCCGTAACCGTGAACGCGCCGTGGAGCGTTGGGGGTGGACGCTGGACCGCATGGTGGAGATCGGCAGGCTGAGTCCGGCCGAACGGGCCACGTACACCACCTTCCCCGAGCCGAAACCCCCGCACCGGCCCAACAGCGCGGGCGGGCAGGACGGTTATCTGGTACAGCTCGCCGAGTCGTACGCCAAGCGGGCCGGCCACATCTCCGACGCACGCTTCGACCTCGGCGGCTACCAGATCTACACGACGTTCGAGAAGCCGCGGATGACCGCCCTCGCCCGAGCCGTCCGCGACGCGCGCGACGAGCTCGATCCCAAGCAGCGCAAGGCCGACCGGTTCGTCCGGTTCGGCGCCTCGACCGTCGCACCCGACGGCCGGATACTCGCGGTGTACGGCGGACCGGACTTCGAACGGCAGGCCTTCAACGAATCCAACGCGGGCACCGTCCCGGCCGGTTCGGCGTTCACCCCCTTCGTCTACGCCGCCGGCCTCCAGCACGGTGTGACGCACGAACGCAACGGCCCGCGCTCCACCGTCACACCGGCGACCGAGTACGACGGCGACGACGACATTCCCGTCATCACACCCGAAGGCCCTTACTGGGACCGGAGCGGCAAGATGGTCAAGGGCAACAACGACGGCGACAAGTCCTTCGGCCGGATCAGCCTGCACGACGCCATGGCGAAGTCCGTGAACTCCCCCTTCCTCCAACTCGGCATGGACACGGGGCTGAAACTGGTCCGCAGCACAGCCGAGGCATCGGGGCTGCTCCCGGCAAGCTTCGGCCCGCCCGTCCCGGCGTTCGCGATGGGCAACTCCACCCCCAGCGCCATCCGGATGGCCGACGCCTACGGAACGTTCGCAGCCCGCGGCGTGCACACCGATCCGTACTCGGTCCGCAAGGTCACCCGCAACGGCGAGCCGGTCCGGCTCGACCTGCCGCGGCCCAGGCGCGCCGTACGGTCCGACGTCGCCGACGCGATCACCAGATCGCTCACCCGGCCCGACATGAGGGGGGTCGCCATGTCCGCGCCGGTCGCCGCCAAGGCCGGAACCACCGAGGACGACACCGCGCGCTGGTACGTCGGATACGGCCCGGCCGCGTCCACCGCCGTCGTCGTCTACCGCATGGACCTGGCCAAGAGCCTCGCGCCGCTACCGCTCAAGGGGCTGGCCGGTGGCCCCGAGGACGACGGGAAGCTCCCGGCACAGATCTGGAACACATACACGAAAGCCACGACGAAGTGACGGATAACAGAGTGAAGTCCACCGCACACCGAATACGGGCCCGGCTCACGCCCCGCATCGTCCTGGGACTCGCGGCATGTCTCGTGGTGTCGGGCTCCGCGGCCCTCGTCCCGCTGCTGTCCGACAATGCCTCGGACGCCCGGACCCCGCAGGAGGGCACGCGCACCATCGCCGCGCCGACGCCGACCGCCCGGGAGCATCGCGGCGGCGGCGGGAGCACCGAGGAGGAGTGGGACGGGAAGGTCAAGATCCTGGGGGACGGCTCCACGTCCTACACCGGTCCCCAGCCGGACCAGTTGAAGGCCGAGCGGCTCAAGCCTGGTGAACGGCCACCGCAGTTCGTGGTGTTCTCGTGGGACGGCGCGCTGGAGGGCGACGACCGCATGTTCTCCCGCTTCCGCCGTGCGGCGAAGGAGAGCAACGCGCACATGACGTTCTTCCTCACCGGCATCTATCTGCTCCCGAAGGAGAAGCGGGACCTCTACCGGCCGCCCCAGCACAAGGCGGGCGCCGCCGCGATCTCGTACCCGACGCGCGAGCACATCCGGATGACGCTGGAGCAGCTCGGCGGCGCCTGGCAGGAGGGCAACGAGATCGGCTCGCATTTCAACGGCCACTTCTGCGAGAAGAAGGGCGGTGGGGACTGGAGCAAGGACGAGTGGATCAGCGAGATCGGCCAGTTCTACTCCTTCGTGCAGAACTGGAAGACGAACACCGGTTTCAAGGATCTCGACCCGCTCCCCTTCGACCCCACCCGTGAGGTCGTCGGCGGCCGGGCACCGTGCCTGGAGGGCCAGAAGAACCTGCTGTCGGCGTCCAAGCCGTTCGGCTGGCGTTACGACGCGAGTTCCCCGGGCGACTTCCAGATCTGGCCGTCCAAGAAGAACGGCATCTGGGACCTCCCGCTGCAGATGCTGCCGTTCCCCGGGAAGGACTTCCAGGTGCTGTCCATGGACTTCAACTTCCTCTACAACCAGTCCGAGGGCAGCACCGAGGGTGATCCCGCGAAGTACCCGACGTGGCGCAAGGAGGCACTGAACGCATACGTGGCGGGGTTCGACCGGGTCTTCCACGGCAGCCGCGCACCGCTGTTCATCGGAAACCACTTCGAGGACTGGAACGGCGGGATCTACATGGACGCCGTCGAGGACACGATGCGGGAGGTCTGCCCCCGCAAGGAGGTCCGCTGTGTGTCCTTCCGTGAACTGACCGACTGGCTCGACGCGCAGGACCCCAAGGTTCTCGCGCAGTGGCGGACCCTCGACCCCGCCCAGCCCCCGAACTGGAAGCAGTGACCGGCGCGCCCCGGCGGCGCGGCTCCGGTTTCCGGGAGCCGCGCCGCCGGGGTGTGCGGGTGTCGCGGGCGGCGGCGGTCAGTTCGCCTTCTCGACGAACTCCGTCGTGTACGTCTTGGCGAGGTCCACCTCGGCGTTCTTCAGGTTCGGGTTGAAGGCCTTCAGGACCCGCTCGACGGTGGCGGGGCCGTCCGCGGGCATGACGCCGTCCTTGGTGAACATGGGCAGTGTGCTCTTGATCGCCTGCGCGTACAGGGCCTTGCCGCCGCCCTGGGCGTAGTCGGCGGGCATCTTCGCGGCGATCTCGTCGGCGCTGTGCGTGGACATCCACTTCAGCGTCCTGACGAAGGCGTTGGCCAGCTTCTGGACCGTCTTCTTGTGGCTGTCGACCCACTCGGTCTGCATGTAGAGGCTGGACGACGGGTAGAGCCCGCCGAGCGCCTGCCTGGAGCCCTCGGGGGTCCGCATGTCGATGAGGATCTTGCCGAGCTTCTTGTCCAGGATGGTGGCGACCGTGGGGTCGGTGGTCATGCCACCCTCGATGGAACCCTGCTGGAGGGCGGAGATGAACGTCTGTCCGGCTCCGACGGCCACGGGTGTGAATTCGCTGGTCTTCACACCGTTGCTCACGGCGAGGTACTTCGTCAGGAAGTCGGTCGAGGAGCCGATGCCCGTGACACCGAGCTTCTTGCCCTTGAAGTCCTTCGCCGAACGGACCTCCCCCGCAGCCTTGTTGGACACGATCTCGACCTCGCCGGGGGCCTGGGAGAACTGGACGACCGACTCGACCTGCTTGCCCTTCACCTGGAGGTCGAGGGTGTGGTCGTAGAAGCCCACCGTGCCCTGGACGTCTCCGGAGACCAGTGCCGTCTCGGCCTGGACGCCGGCGGGCTCGGTCAGGAGCTGGACCGACACCCCCTCGTCCTTGAAGTAGCCGAGCCGCTCGGTCAGCATCGCGGGCAGGTAGATGACCTTGTCCAGGCCCCCGACCATGATCTTGACCTTGTCGTTCTTGTCCCCCGAGGCCGAGGTGGAGTCGCCGCCACAGGCGGTGAGGCTGGTCAGGGCGAGTACGCCGACGACGGCGAGGGCCGGGATCCGGGTGGATGCACGCATCTGATTCACGTCCTTGTGAAGAAACATTCGGGGACAGTCGTGGCGACGGGGCGTCAGTGAGCGGTGTCGGCTCAGCGCGCGGTGTCGGCGTCGGCCGGCTTCCAGCGGAAGAGCCGTTTCTCCAGGAAGGTCAGCAGGCCTTCGGCCAGCAGCGCGACGATCGCGAGGATGACCATCGCGGCGTAGACACCGGCGGCGTTGAACGTGCCCTGGGAGGCGGCGACCAGCAGGCCGAGTCCCTTGGTGGCGCCGATGTACTCGCCGACGATCGCGCCGATGAGCGCGAAGCCGAAGCTCACGTGCAGGCTGGTGAAGATCCACGAGGTGGCGGAGGGGATGACCACCTGCAGGGTGACCTGGCGGTTGCTGGCGCCGAGGATGCGGGAGTTGGCGACGAGATTGCGGTCGACCTCCCGTGCGCCCTGGAAGGCGTTGAAGAAGACGGGGAAGAACACGAGGACGACCGCGGAGGCCACCTTCGAGGCCGGGCCGAGACCGAACCAGATGAGGAAGATCGGCGCGAGCACGATCCGGGGCAGCGCGTTGAGCACCTTGATGTACGGGCCGAGGACATCGGCGGCGAACCGCACCCGGCCCAGCGCGATCCCGAGCAGCACCCCGGCGATCACACCGATGACCCAGCCGAGCAGCGCTTCGTAGAGCGTGTACCAGATCTGTTCCCAGAGGGATCCCTGGGCGGTTCCGTCGACGACCCAGGTGCGGATCTGGTCCCAGATCTTCGACGGCATGGAGAAGTTGAACGGGTCGATGACCGCCGCACGGGCCAGCCATTCCCACAGTCCGACGACCGCGAGGAGCACCGCGATCCGGCTCGCCGTCACCAGGTACTTGCGGTTCCTGGCGGCTCTCGCCCTGGCCCGGGTCCGCTCGGTCTTCGTCACGGCGGCGCTCACGGTGATGGTGTCAGGCGACATCGAGGGCACCCCTCTCGCGGGTGATGCGGACCTCTTCGCCGAGCGAGGACCAGATCTCCCGGTAGATCTCGACGAACCGGGGCTCCAGGCGCACCTGCTCGACCTTGCGGGGACGGGGCAGGTCGATCTCGAAGACCTCCTTGACCGTGGCCGGTCCCGCGGTCATGACCACGACCTTGTCGGCCAGCGCGATGGACTCCTCCAGGTCATGGGTGACGAAGACGACGGAGGCGCCGGTACCGGCCCACAGCTCCAGCAGTTCATCCGACATCAGCGCCCTGGTCTGCACGTCGAGCGCGGAGAAGGGCTCGTCCATGAGCAGGATCTCGGGGTCGTTGACGAACGTCGCCGCGAGCGCGACGCGCTTGCGCTGGCCGCCGGACAGCTGGTGGGGGTAGCGGTCCTCGAAGGAGGAGAGGCCGACCCTGGCGAGCCACTCCCGGGCCCGCTCCTTCGCCTCGGGCTTGGGCACGCCGCGGAAGCGGGGCCCCGCCATCACATTGGACAGCACGGTCCGCCAGGGGAAGACGGCGTCCTGCTGGAAGACGAAGCCGACCTTGTCGCCGATGCCGCGCACCGGTTCCCCGGCCACCAGCACCTCGCCCTCGGTGGGCTCCTCCAGCCCGCTGACCAGGGTCAGCGTGGTCGACTTGCCGCATCCGGTGGGGCCCACCACGGCGACGAACTCGCCGCGCCCGATCGTGAGGTCCAGATCCCGCACGGCGGTGTGGAGCGCCCCCGACGGAGTCCGGAACGCTTTGCTCGCCCCCCGCAGTTCGATGGCGGGGCTCGTTTCGCTTTTCATGGAGCGGGACGCTAGATGCGGCCCGAAGGATCCGGGCACCCTTGCGCCCACAACTCCGGGTTCTGCTCATAACCCGGAGTTCTGCTCGTTCTGCTCGCGCTCCGGCAACGAATGCGCCACGAGGACTGGTCATCGGCGACCACGACGTTTACGTTGCGTTCACACGAGGACGAAACGGAGCATCATGTTCCTGGCAGGCGGAAGGCAGAGGGCGAGCACATGCGCATTCACTGGCCGCGCCGTGTCTTCGCCCAGGTCCTCCTCACCCAGGTGGTCATCACCACCGGCGTGATCATGCTCGTCACGGGGCTCTTCCTCGCCCCGCTCAGCCATCAGCTCGACAACCAGGCGATGCACCAGGCCCTTTCCATCGCCCAGACCACCGCCGCCGAACCCGGTCTGGTACGCGATCTGAGGAGCACCGGCCCCAGCCCCGGCGGACCGGTGCAGGCCGAGGCGGAGCGGATCCGGCGGGCCACCGGCGCGTTGTACATCGTCGTCATGGACACCCGCGGGGTGCGCTGGTCACACACCGACACCGCGCAGATCGGCAGGCATGTCTCGACCGACCCCAGCACGGCGCTGGGCGGCCGGGAGATCATGCAGATCGACGACGGGACCCTGGGCCGGTCGGCACGCGCGAAGGTCCCGCTCCGCGACCGGCGCGGGAAGATCGTGGGCGCCGTGTCGGTGGGCATCGCCTACGACAGCGTCCACGACCGGCTGCTGGGAACCATTCCCGGTCTGCTGCAGTACTCCGGAGCGGCACTCGCCGTGGGCGTGCTGGCGGCCCTGGCCGTCTCGCGGCGGCTCCAACGCTCGACGCACGGGCTCGCCTTCGCCGACATCTCCGCGTTGCTGGACGAGCGCGAGGCCATGCTGCACAGCATCCGTGAGGCGGTGCTCGCGCTCGACGCGCGGGGCCGGATCCGGCTGCTCAACGACGAGGCGCAGCGGCTGCTGGAGCTGGACCAGGAGGCCGTCGGGCGTCCACTGGGCGAGGTGCTGCCGCCGGGCCGTACGGCGGAAGTACTGACGGGGCGGGTAGACGGCGCGAACCTGATCACCGTCTGCCGGGGCCGGGTGCTGATCGCCAACCGCATGCCCACCGGCGACGGCGGGGCCGTGGTCACCCTGCGCGACCGTACCGAGCTGGAGCTCCTGGGCCGTGAACTCGACTCCACGCACGGCCTGTTGGACGCTCTGCGCGCCCAGGACCACGAGCATGCCAACCGGCTGCACACCCTGCTGGGGCTGCTGGAGCTCGGCAGGCACGATGCCGCGGTGGAGTTCGTCGAGGAGGTGACCAGCGGTCACCGGGCTTCGGCGGAACAGGTCGCGGAGCGCGTCAACGACCCGCTGCTGTCCGCGTTGCTGGTCGGCAAGTCGGCCATCGCGGCGGAGCGAGGCGCTTCCCTGCGCATATCGCCGGGCACCCGGCTCCCGGACGTGGTGGTGGACCCGCGCGATCTGGTGACCGTGCTCGGCAATCTGATCGACAACGCGCTGGACGTCGCCACGCTGATCGAGGTCGAACTGCTCGCGGAAGGCAGTACGGCGGTGCTGCGGGTCAGCGACAACGGTCCGGGGGTGCCTCCCGGGATGCGTGAGCAGATCTTCACCGAGGGCTGGTCCACGAAGGAGTCCCCCGCGCACCGACGACGCGGCCTGGGGCTGGCGCTGGTGCGCCGGCTGGCCGAGCGCTACGGTGGCGCGGCCCGCGTCACGGCCCGGGCCGGCGGCGGCGCGGTCTTCACCGTCGTCCTGCCCGAGGCGCTCACCGTCCGGCCGCTGACAGAAGTGGGAGAGTCGCGATGATCGATGTCCTGGTGGTGGACGACGACTTCCGGGTTGCCGAGATCAATGCCGCGTACGTGGCCAAGGTGCCCGGCTTCCGGGTCATCTCCCGTGCGCACACCGCCGCTCAGGCGCTGGCCTTCCTGGAGCGCGACCATGTCGACCTCGTCCTGCTCGATCACTATCTGCCGGACGAGACGGGGCTGACGCTGGTGCGGCGGCTGCGCCAGCTCGGCCACCCAGCCGATGTGATCATGGTGACCGCGGCCCGGGATGTGGCGACCGTCCGGACCGCCATGCGGTACGGCGCGCTCCAGTACCTGGTCAAGCCGTTCAGCTTCAGCGGTCTGCGGTCCAAGCTGGAGAGCTACGCGGCCCTGCGCCGGACCCTCGAAGGCGTGGGCGGCGGCCGGGGCGAGGCCGGGCAGGAGCAGGTGGACCAGATATTCGGCGCCCTGCGCACCATGGAGTCCGGCTCGGCGGCCGGGCTGCCCAAGGGGCACTCCGCGCCCACCGCCGACGTCATCCGCCATGTCCTGTCGGCCGCCGAGGGGCCGCTGTCCGCGCACGAGGTCGCCGCCCGGGCCGGTCTCAGCCGCTCCACCGCCCAGCGCTACCTCAAGTATCTGCAGGGCGCGGGCCGCATCAGCCTGAGCCTCAAGTACGGCGACACGGGCCGCCCCGAGCACCGGTACGCGTGGGCGAAGGCGAGTTGAGGAGCGCTTGGGCACCCACGGCCGGGAACTGACCCCCGCACTCCTCAGCTCGCGCCGAGTGTCCGTTCCGCGAGTGTTTCCAGGGCCGGCTTGATCTCGTCGACGCCACGGCCCCGGCTCCGCTGATACGCGAACAGCTCGGGCCCCAGCGGGGCCAGCAGGATGTCGGCGAGCGCGTCGGGGCCGGGGACGCCCGCCTCGTTGACGAGCATGCGGACATGCGCGCGCCAGAAACCGTACGCCCCGGTGGCGAACCGCGCGGCGCCCGACTCGGCGCCCAGGGTGAGATGGATGTGCTGCTCCAGCAGATCGGTCATCGCCGCGTAGAAGGCGCCCAGCCGCCGCGCGGGCGGCGCACCCGGCCCCAGCGGCGGCTCGCCCCGCAGCAGCTTCTCCTGGAGCGAGCGTTCGTGTTCGTCGAGGAGCGCCGTGGCGATGGACGGGATGTCGGGGTACCGGCGGTAGAGCGTGCCCCGTCCCACGCCGGCCTCCCGGGCGATGGCGTCCATCGTCACCTTGCGCGGATCCCCCGCGGCGAAGAGCCGGTTTGCCGCGGCGAGCACCTTGGCCCGGTTCCTTGCTGCGTCCGCGCGTTCCATGGATTCCACCGTACAGGAATAAGTGGACACGATGTCCGGTTACCCTGGTCAAGCTAAGCGGACACGATGTCCACTTACCGATTCCGGGGGGACCCATGCCTGTACTGCTGCACATCGCCGCGAGCGCGCGGCGCGACTCCTACAGCCGCGAGCTGGGCGACGTCTTCGCCGCCGCCTGGCAGAGCGCGAATCCGGCCGGCACTTACGTGCTCCGCGATCTGCGTACCGACCCGGCGCCGCAGATCGACGAGGCGTGGACCGAGCTCTGCGACCACGTCCTGCGGAACGGCATCACCGAAATCGCCCGGTACGAGGAGGCGGTGCGGACCCCGGACCAGGCACGGGCCTGGGAAGTGCTGGAGCCGCTGCTGGCCGAACTGGTCGCCGCGGACGTCGTACTGATCACGACCCCGATGTACAACTTCTCCGTCCCCGCCTCCCTGAAGGCGTGGATCGACCAGGTGACGTTTCCCAAGATGTCGCTGGCGGGCCGCCGCTTCGTGATCGCCTCCGCCCGGGGCGGGGCGTACGGTCCCGGTACCCCTCGCGAACCGTACGACCACCAGGAGCGCTACCTGCGGGACTTCCTCGCGGGCCACTTCGCGATCGACGACCCGGTCTTCCTCTCGACCGAGCTGGTGAACTCCCGGATCGATCCCTCGCTCGCCCCCCGGCGCACCCAGCACGACGAGTCGCGCGCGGCCGCCCTCACCGCCGCGCGCGAACTGGGCGGAGGCATCCGATGAGCTGGCTGCTGCTGATCTGCGCCGGGATGGTCGAGATCGCCTGGTCCCAGAGCATCAAACCGACGCAGGGGTTCACCAGGCCGCTGCCGACGCTGGTGTGCGCCGTGCTCATGATCGGCGCGGTGTATCTGCTCGCGCGGGCCATGGAGGGGCTGCCGGTGGGCACGGCGTACGCGGTCTTCACGGGCATCGGGGCGATCGGGGCCATCGCCCTGGGGATCCTCGTCCAGCACGATCCGGTGAGTCCGGGACGGCTGGCGGCACTCTCCCTGATCGTCGGCGGGGTGGCGCTGGCGCGGATGACGACCCCGCCCGCGTGAGCGGCGGGTGCCCGCCCCGGGGAGGGCGGGCACCCGGCTCCGCGCGTGCCGGTCACGAAGCGGCCGCGCGGAGCTCGGGGGCTTCAGGGCTTGAGACTGCTGACGACGTCGGCCGTGGCCGCCAGGCCGTCCTGGATGGTCGGCGCCATGCTCGTACCCGCGAGGAAGAACCCGAGCATGGCGCAGACCAGCGCATGCGAGATCTTGAGCCCCCCGTTGCGGAGAAAGATCACCGCGAGGATCAGCAGAAGCAGCACCAGTGAGATAGAAATGGCCATGGCCAACCTCCTCCGCCGCGCCGGAATGCGGCATTCGGCCGCCAGTGTGGCGTAGCGGAGGAGCCATCCGGACGACTGGCGTGTCCGCCATCCGGGTGTTGACTGGCTGTCACGCTCGGGGCGTCGCGTCCGGTCCGTTCGCGGGGCCGAACGACCTCGGTCCGGTGCTACCGGTCGTGGGTGCGCAGGAAGCGCTCCAGTCCCGCCAGATCATCGGTGTTGAGGTGGTCGACCCCGGCGGCCAGGAGCTCCGTCCAGAGCGCCTCCCGCTCCGGTCCCGGCGTGTCGGGAGTGGCCCAGAAGCGAATGCGCCGGCCGCTCCGGTGGGCCGTGGCGACGAGTGCGCGCAGTTTGTCCCGCTCGGCCACGGGGAACGGGCCCGCGCCGAGCCAGCTGAAGCCGTCGGTCCAGCTGCTGCTGATGAGCGGGACGAATGTGGCGTCGGCCGCGCCCCCGAGGTCCTCGGGCCGCCCGTCGTAGAAGGCGTACCGGGTGCTCTGCGCCTCCATCGGGACGCGGGCGGCGCGGTCGCCGGAGATGACGGGTGTGATCGCGCCGGGCCGCACCCGGCCGTGGTGGTACGCCGTCAGCATCCACCGGTAGCGCCGGAGCTGCCGGTCCAGTTCGAGATAGGCGGCGGCTCCGTCCGTCTTGATGTCGATCAGCAGCTGCACGGGTTCGCGGTAGCCGGGGTGGACCGTGCCGTGGTTGGCCCGGACCCTCGCGAGCAGCGGGTCGAGGTAGAGCGAAGCGAGGGTCCGCGTGGGGTCGAGGTCGGTGGCCTCGTGGGCTACCAGCAGCTCCCCGTCCACCAGGAAGATGTCGGCCTCGACGCTGGTGAAGCCGTGCGCGAGCGCGTCGTGCAGCGGGCGCGGGTGCAGGTAGTCGTTGTGCGCGTGAGCCCTGGGCAGGGCGCGGGTGCGGTGGTGCCGTGCGGCCGGGGACGTGGCGGCCGCGTCGGAGGCGACGGCCGTCCGCGAAGACAGGAACGTGCCTGCGGCCGCGGTGGCGAGCGCGGTGGTGACGACGGATCGGCGGGTCGGGAACGCCATGGATTCTCCCGGGATTCGGTGGTGGACCGGACGGGCGGACGCGACCGAGTATGCGACGGTGATCACCTCAACGGGCAGACCCCGCAAAAGAGTTGTCCCTGCCGTCGTCCGTCCGTCGGCTGCCGTTCGCTCGATCAGACCGGGAGCGTCCAGCGCTGGTTGGCTCCACCGGTGCAGGTGTAGATGCCGAGCGGAGTGCCGTTCGCGCTGGCGCCCCCGTAGGCGTCGAGGCACTTCCCGGTGGCGGGGTTCACCAGGGCCGCTCCGTCGGTCCGCCACTGCTGGGCGGCCGAGCCGTCGCAGGCCGCGGTCCGCACGGCGGCGCCGCTGACCGCCATGCAGTGGAACTGTGCGCGGAGCGTTCCGTCGGCGGCCCGTACCCAGTTCTGGTTGTTTCCGCCGTTGCAGCTCCAGAGGTTCAGCTGGGTGCCCGCGGTGCCGCCGGGGATGTCGACGCAGGCGCCCCCGACGCCGGTGACGGAGCCGGAGGACGAGTTGCCGATGCCGTCCTCGTGCACGCTTCCGCCGCTCTGGCCCCGCACCGCGGCGCCGCTGGAGCACGTGCCGCTGACGCTGGTGCCGCCGAGGGCGGCGGTGACGGCCCCGCTGCCCGTCGTACCGCCGGGCAGGTCGAAGCGGGCCTTGGAGTACGGCGAGTCGGCGCAGGTAGCGGCGCTGTTGTTCCAGTCGAAGTACTCGACCCAGTCGACCATTCCACCGGTGGCGATCTTCACGCCGGTGCCGGTCTGCAGGCTGCCGAGCAGGAACGAGGTCCCTGCCGTGGCATCGGTGATCGTGGCCCGGTACCAGCCGGCCGTCGCGTCGGGTGCTATACGGAAACGGTAGTGGTGCCCGGCCGCGAAACGCTCACCGAGCCGGCAGGTGTAGCCGCTGCCGCCCTCGGTGAACGTCTGGCAGTAGGTGCCCGTGCTTCCCGCCCTGCCTCCGGTGGAGTCCCAGAGCGAGAAGAGAAACAGGCCGCCGCCGGAGCGGTTGCGCTGCATGCCGATGTAGCCGCCGACCCCGTTGGTGAAGCCGAACTGATGTGACCAGAAGACGTTCGCCCGGCCGGGGTCGGACTGGACGGTCGTCCCGAAGGTGACCTCGTCGAGAGCGGTCGTCCCGGCCGGGAACGTGTAATTGCTGTAGGAACCCGGGGTCTGGCCGGCCGCCGCGGACGGACCGGCCAGGCCCAGACAGGCGGCGACGGCGAGGATCACCACCATGGCGGTGGCGCGTGCTCCGTGCATGTCCCACTCCTTGTCCGGACGGGTCGACGGGCCGACCCGTCGGTCGGCCGTGGACCCGCCCTTCGGTCATGGACTCGCCCATTGGCCATGGACTCGTCAAACAGGGTGAGGGGCGGCGGACCGCCAGGGGCATGGACTTATCCGGTCGGGCTCATGGATTCCTGCGCCGTGCCGCCCGCCCCGCACACCGTCGTCCAGCCCACCGTCCGGTCGGGCTCATGGATTCCTGCGCCGTGCCGCCCGCCCCGCACACCGTCGTCCAGCCCACCGTCCGGTCGCACCAGCGTTCCAGCAGCACCCGGTCGTGGCCGACGGCCAGCAGTCCGGCCCCCGACTCCCGCCGGTAGGTCTCCACCACCGCGACCAGCGCGGCTGTCGTCGACGCGTCGAGCATCGCGGTCATCTCGTCACAGATCAGCCACCGCGGCCGCAGGACCAGCGCCCTGGCCAGACAGGCGCGCTGCAACTGGCCGTCGCTCACCTCGTGCGGGCGTCGGCCGAGCAGTTCGGCCGTGAGTCCGACGGCCTGCGCCAGTTCGGCCACCCGGTCCGGCACCTGGGCCCGGCGGCCGGTGGCCCGCAGCGGCTGGGCGATGAGTTCGCGCAGGGTGAGCCGGGGGTCGGCGGCGAGCCTGGGCTGCTGGAAGACGACGCCGACGGCGGTGCGCTGCGCGCGCGGGGCGGCGTGGCGCCAGCCGCGCACCTGCTCGCCGTCGAGCACGACCGTGCCCGCGTACGGGCGGTGCAGCAGTGCGGCGACCCTCGCCAGGGTGGACTTGCCGCAGCCGCTCGGGCCCAGCAGCCCGACCGACTCCCCCGCCACGAGGCTCAGCGACGCCTCGCGGACGACGGGGTCCCGGGGGTCGTATCCGGCGGTGACCCGGGTGAGTTCAAGCACGGACCGGCTCCTCCCCGTCCGCCCGCACACCGTGGTGGCAGGCGAGACGGCCGTCGAACAGGGGCAGTTCGGCACACCGGTCGTCGGCACGGCCGCACCGGGCCGCGAACGCGCACCCGTCCGGCAGCGCCCCGAGTTCCGGCGGCATGCCGGGGATCGGCACGAAGGCGCGCTCCGGCAGGGCATCGAGGAGGCCGCGCGCGTACGGGTGGCGCGGTCCCGGATCGCCGAAGAATACGGCGGCGTCCGCGAGTTCGACGATGCGGCCCGCGTACATCACGGCGACCCGGTCGGCGATCCGCTCGGCCGCCGCGAGATCGTGGGTGATGAGCAGCAGCGCCCGGTCCCTTTCGGTGTGGCGGCGCAGTTCGTCGACGGTCCGCTCGACGAGGTCGCGGTCGAGCCCGGTGGTGGGTTCGTCGGCGAGGAGCAGGGGCGCGTCGCCGATCAGGGCGAGCGCGGTCGCGGCACGCTGGGCGAGGCCGCCGGAGAGTTCGTGCGGATACCGGTCGAGGTGCCCGGCCGGGAACGAGGCGCGTGCGGCGGCCCGTTCGGCGGCCGGGCGCAGGGCGGGGCCGCGGGTGCCGGTCAGCTCGCGCAGGGTCTCCTCCAGTTGGGCGCGCACGGTGCGGACCGGGGTGAGGTGTGCGGTGGGGCTCTGCGGGACGAGTCCGATGCGGCGGCCCCGTACCGTGCGGGCCAGGGTCCGTTCATCGGCGGTGAGGAGTTCGGTGCCGTCGCCGAGCAGCGCCGAGCCCGAGGTCCGCGCATTGCCGGGGAGCAGTCCCAGCAGCGCGGAGGCCAGTACGGATTTGCCGCAGCCGCTCTCGCCGACCAGGGCCAGGCACTCCCCCGCCGCGAGGTCGAAGTGCGCGTCGTCGACGGCGGCGATGTGCCGCCCGCCGCGCATCCGGAAGCGCACGGTGAGTCCACGGACACGGAGCACCGGCGTCATCGGGCCGGGGGTGGTCGTCACAGCATCAGCTCCGATCGGCGGCGCGGGTTGATCCGCTCCCGCCAGACTCCGGCGAGTCCCGCCAGGGCGAGGGTCGGGACGATCAGGAACAGGCCCGGGAAGAGTGTCGGCCACCAGTCCCCCGCGAGCAGCGAACCACGGGCCGTCTGTACGAGATTGCCCAGGCTCGCCTGATGGGTGGGCAGTCCGAGCCCCAGGAAGGAGAGCGCGGACTCGTGCCACATGGCGTGCGGCACCATGAGCACCGCGGCGAGGCCGGCCTGCGGGAGCACGGCGGGCAGCAGGTGCCGGGCGACGACCCGGCCGCGCGAGGCGCCGCCGGAGACCGCCGCGTCGATGAACGGGCGGGAGCGCAGCGACAGCACCTCGGCGCGGACGATCCTGGCGGTCGAGAGCCAGTGGGTGAGGGCGACCGACACGATCACCGGGCCGACGCCGGGCCGGAACATCGCGACGACGAAGATGCCGAGCAGCAGATGCGGCACGGACGAGAAGGTGTCCACGAGCCGCATGACGACGCGGTCGGTCCAGCCGCCGGACGCCGCGGCCAGTGCCCCGACCGCGGTCCCGATGACGGTCGCGGTGAGCCCGGCGACGACGCCGACGAGCAGGGAGACACGGAGCCCGTACACGCAGCGCAGCAGCAGGTCGCGCCCGACGTCGTCGGTGCCGAACGGGTGCTCCCAGGACGGTGGCCGGAGCTTGGCGGCGAGGTCGACGGCCTGTTGGTCGAGCTGGACCAGCGGCGGCACGAGCAGAACAGCGAGCAGGACCGCGCCGGTGATCCCGGCGGAAGCGATCACGCGGATCCGGCGGGTGGTGCGACGCGCGGGTCGCAGGTCGGTCTCAGCCATCGAAGCCCACCCTCGGGTCGGCGATCGCGTACAGCAGATCTGAGAGGAGGTTGCCGAGCACCACGGCCCCGGTGGCGAGCACCGTGAGCGCGGCGAGCAACGGGAAGTCGACGGAGGTGGCGGCCTGCACGGTGGCGGCCGCGATGCCGGGCCAGCTGAAGACCGTCTCGACGAGCAGGGCACCGGTGATGAGTTCGGGGACGCGGGAGCCGATGAGGGTGAGCATCGGCAACATTCCGGAGCGCAGTGCGTGGCCGAGCAGTACGGTGCGTTCACGCAGTCCGCGGGCGCGGGCGCCGCGCACCGGATCCTCGCCGAGGGCGTCCGCGACACCCTGGCGCACATAGAGGAAGAACCACGGCAGCTGGGAGATCCCGAGCACGGCCGCGGGGAGCACCAGATGGGTGGCGACCTGCCCGGGGGTCACGGTGTCGCTGGCCGCGTCGGTGAGGCCGCCGGCCGGGAGCACGTCGAGTTCCAGGGCGAAGAGCCAAATGGCGAGCAGGCCGAGCCAGAAGGCCGGGGCGGCTTCGAGGGTGTACGCGGCGGAGCTTGCGCACCGGTCGAGCAGGCGTCCCGGCCTGCGTGCCGCCAGCACGCCGAGGCCCGTGCCCAGGACCACGGCGACGGCGAAGGCGGTCGCGGCGAGCAGTACGGACCAGCCCAGGCGTTCGCCGATGACGTCGGCGACCGGCTGGCGCATGACCGCGGAGTCGCCGAGGTCGCCGCCGAGCGCGGAGGTCAGCCAGTTCCACCAGCGGCTGACGAGCGGCTGGTCGACGCCGAGGTTGGCCCGCAACTGGTCGAGGTTGTCCTGCGAGGCGGTGAGGCCGGCGGTGCCCGCGTACGCCTTGACGGGGTCGAAGGGGGAGGCCGCGGCGACGGCGAAGACGCCGAACGTCACGGCGGCCAGGACGGGGACGGCGAGCAGTGCCCGCCGTCCAGCCATCCTGCCCATCGGCCCCCAGGGGAGATGGTGGTTCACTTCTTCGGCGTCCAGTCCTCGACGTTCCACCAGGGACCGGAGGCCAGTCCGTGGTCGTGCGGTTCGACCTGGGTGGTGAGGGTGCCGAAGCGGTCCTTGACGACGTAGAGGTGGTCGATGTGGGTGAGGAAGGTGTAGCCGGGATTCTTCACCAGTTCGCGCTGGACGGTGTCGTACGCGGCCTTGCGTGCGGCGCGGTCACCGCTTCTGCGGCCCGCTTCCAGGGCGCGGTCGACGGCCTTGTTGTCGTACCACGCCATGTTGTTGAAGCCGTCGCCCGCGAGCGAGGACTTCAGCAGGGTGTACTGGTCGAAGTCGGGGTCGGCGGGTGATCCGCCGCCCGCGAGGACCGCGTCCTGTTTCATCCGGGGCTCGATGACCTCCCAGGTCCCGGCCTCGGTGGTGATGTCGATGCCTGCCTTCCTGGCGTCGGAGGCGTAGGCGAGCGCGTGGTCCTGGCGCAGCTTGTCGCCGGTGAGGTACCAGAGCGGGAAAGCGGCGCGCACGCCGTCCCTGGTGCGGATGCCGTCCTTGCCGGGCTTCCATCCGGCGTCGTCGAGGATCTTCTTCGCGGCGGCGAGGTCGTGGGGGCGTTCGGTTCCCTTGGTGAACCACTCGCTGTCGGTGGGGACGGGCCCGTAGGCGGGCCGGCCCTCGCCGTTGAGGAGGGAGTCGACCATGGCCTTGCGGTCGACGGCGACATCGAGGGCACGCCGGACGGCGATGTCGCCCGTGACCTCGTTGTGGGTGGGCAGGGTCACGGTGCGGTAGTCGTAGGTGGTGGCGGCGTACGTCCGGGTGCCGCCGGTGCGGGCGAAGCCCTTGGCCAGGTCGGGCGGCAGGATCGCGCCGTCGAGTTCGCCGGAGCGCAGCCGGGTGGCACGTACGTCGTCGTCCTTGATGATCGCCATGATGAACTTCTTCACCCTCGGCGCGCCGCCCCAGTAGCCGGGGTTGGCCTTGAAGGCGATCTTCTCGCCCTTGGACCACTTGGTGAGCAGGTACGGTCCGGTGCCTACGGGGTGGGTGGTGAAGTCGCCGGTGTTGACGTCCTGCTTGCCCGCGATGTGTTCGGGTGCGATGGGCAGGACGGTGCGCCGGGCGAAGGGTGCGTAGGGGTACTTGAGCGTGAAGACGACGGTGTGGTCCCCGGCCGCCTCGACGCTCTTCACCGCGTCGAGTTCGGTGCGGGAGGCGTTGTTGGTCTTCTCGTCGAGGACCGCCCGGTAGGTGAAGACCACGTCCTTCGCACCGAACGGCTCCCCGTCGCTGAACTTCACGCCCTTGCGGAGCCGGTAGGTGTACGTCAGCCCGTCGTCGCTCACCTCCGGCAGGGCGGTGGCGAGCGCGGGCCGCAGCTCCATGTTGTCGTCGAGCGTGAGCAGCCCGTCGAAGATCTTGGAGTTGCCGTCCTTGCCGTAGCCGAGCAGCGGGCTGAGGCTGTCGGGCTCGTAGGCGATGCCGACCACCGCCGAGTCCCGCGCACCCGACCCGGAGCCGCCGTCGTCCGGGCCTCCCGGCTGCGAACAGGCCGTCGCGGCAGACAACAGCACCGTCGCCAGGGTCGCGGCGGCCACTCCGCGTATCGATCGGGCCGTCATACCCGCACTCCTTATTCAAGATCAAACGTTATTGCGAACAGGTCGCAATTAAACAGCAGGTAAAGGGGTGCGCGGTACCCCGCCCGATGGGGAACAGCAGAAGCGGAGGCACGTCTTCACGCACCTCCGCTCCAAGTCCCGCAGTTCCGCGGACGGTTGCCTCTCCTGCCGTTACGGTGCGGGCAGCTCCACGAGCTCGGCGACGGTCGCGCGGTGCTGTCCTGCGGTGCCGTACGCGACCGAGTCGGCCTTGGCCCGCTTCAGGTACAGGTGCGCCGGGTGCTCCCAGGTCATCCCGATGCCGCCGTGCAGCTGGACGCACTCCTCGGCGGCACGCACGGCGACCCCCGAGCAGTACGCCTGCGCGACGGCCACCGCCAACGGCGCGTCGGGGCTGCTGCTCGCCAGGGCGTCCGCGGCGTTACGGGCGGCGGCGCGGGCCGACACGACCTCCAGCCAGAGCTGCGCCATGCGGTGTTTGAGCGCCTGGAAGGAGCCGACCGGCCGGTTGAACTGGTGCCGTTCCCGGGTGTACCGGACCGTCTCGGTCAGGCACCACTCGGCGAGTCCGAGCTGCTCCGAGGCGAGCAGTCCGGCGCCCGCCAGCAGGCCCCGGCGCACGGCGGCGACGGCGGACGCGCCGTCGGCCAGCCGCGTCCCGGCCGCCCCGCGAAGGGTGACGGTGGCCAAGGGGCGGGTCAGGTCGAGCGGTACGAGCGGCTCGACGGCGACCCCCTCGGCGTCCGGCTCGACCGCGTACAGCCCGTCGGTCGTGGGCACCAGCAGCACATCGGCGGCGGCCGCGTCGGCGACGCCGGTCACCGTGCCCTCCAGCGTGTCGGCGACCGCGGCTACCGGCTGCGCGCCGCCGGGGCGCCCGGCGGCGAACGGTGCGGCGAGCACCGCGATCCTGCGCCCGGCAGCCAGCTCACCGAGGAGTCCGATGGCCGGCCCCTCCCGCACGGACAGCGCGAGCAGGGTCTCCGTGGCGACGACCGCACTGGTCAGATACGGCGCGGGAGTGACACCGCGGCCCAGCTCCTCCAGCACCACCGCGGCCTCGCGAGGGCCCGCGCCCTGCCCGCCGAGCTCCTCCGGCACCAGCAGCCCGGCGGCGCCGATGTCCGCCGCGAGGGCCTTCCAGAGCTGCGGGTCGTAGGGCGTGTCGGACTCAGCCCGGGCGAGCACCGTCGGCGCGTCGCTCCGGTCGTCGAGCAGCGAGCGGACCGCTGCCCGCAGGTCCTCCTCGGCCTCCGAGTACAGCAGATCGGGTGTCGGGGTCTCGTCGGTCGGTGCGGTCATCGGGCCAGGTCCTTCCAGGGGACGTCCTTGTCGTTGCGCGGCTCGGCCGGCAGACCGAGTACGCGCTCGGCAACGATGTTGAGCAGCACCTCACTGGTGCCGCCCTCGATGGAGTTGCCCTTGGAGCGGAGATAGCGGTAGCCGGCGTCCCGGCCGGTGAAGTCGACCAGCTCCGGCCTGCGCATGGTCCAGTCGCTGTACAACAGCCCTTCCTCACCGAGCAGTTCTACCTCCAGGCCGCTGATCTCCTGGTTGAGCCGGGCGAAGGCGAGCTTCATTCCGGAGCCTTCGGGGCCGGGCTGTCCGGCGACGAGCTGCTGGCGCAGCCGGGTGCCGGTGAGCCTGGCCACCTCGGCCTCGACCCAGAGGGTCAGCAGCCGCTGGTGGAGGTCGTGGGTGCGCAGTTCGGGGCGTTCGCGCCAGGTGCGGGCGACCGGGCCGATCATGCCGCCCTCGCGCGGGACGCGTGCCCCGCCGATGGAGACCCGCTCATTCATCAGCGTGGTCTGCGCGACCTTCCAGCCCTCGCCGACCGGGCCGAGGCGCCGGCTGTCGGGGATGCGTACGCCGGTCAGGAAGACCTCGTTGAACTCGGCCTCGCCGGTGATCTGGCGCAGCGGTCGCACCTCGACGCCGGGGTCGGTCATGTCGCAGATGAAGTAGCTGATGCCGCGGTGCTTGGGCAGGCCCGGGTCGGTGCGGGCGATGAGGATCGCCCAGCGGGCCAGGTGGGCGCTGGACGTCCAGACCTTCTGGCCGTCGACCACCCAGTCCTCGCCGTCGCGGACGGCGCGGGTGCCGAGGGCCGCGAGATCGGAGCCGGCACCCGGTTCGCTGAAGAGCTGGCACCAGACCTCCTCGCCGACCCAGAGCGGCCGCAGGAAGCGCTGCTTCTGCTCGTCGGTGCCGAAGCCGAGGACGGTGGGGGCGGCCACGCCGAGGCCGATCCCGATCCGGCGCGGATCGTTGTCGGGTGCGCCCGCCGCGGCGAGTTCGGCGTCGACGACGGGTTGCAGGGAGCGTGGCGCGTCGAGGCCGCCGAGGCCGGTCGGATAGTGCACCCAGGCCAGTCCGGCGTCGAAGCGGGCCTTGAGGAATTCGGTGCGGCCGGTGGTGGCCGGGGGGTGCGCGGCGAGCAGGTCCTGGGTGCGGCGGCGCAGTCCGGCCGCGTCGGGTGCGGTCATCGGGCGGCTCCTGACGGGAGAACGACGATCCGGCCGGTACTGGTGCCGTCGGCGACCCGCTGGACGGCGGCCGCGGCCCCGGCCAGCCCGACGCGTTCGCTGATCAGCGGCTTGATGACGCCCTGCGCGGTGAGCCGGGTGAGTTCGTCGTGGCAGGCGCGGACGGCGGCCGGGTCCTTGGTGTTGTACAGGCCCCAGTGGAGTCCGGTGATCGAGTAGTTCTTGACGAGCGCGTGGTTCAGCGCCGGGGTGGGGATGACGCCGCTCGCGAAGCCGACGACGATCACCCGGCCCTCGAAGGCGATGCACTTCACGGACTTGGCGTAGGCGTCGCCGCCGACCGGGTCGTACACCACGTCGGCGCCGCGTCCCCCGGTTGCTTCCTTGACCGCGGCGACGATGTCCTCGCTGTGGCGGTCGATGACCAGGTCGCAGCCGAGCCCGGTGGCGGTCTTCGCCTTCTCGGGGCCGCCGACCACACCGATGACGGTGGCCCCGGCGGCCTTGCCGAGCTGGACGGCGGCGCTGCCGACGCCGCCGGCCGCCGCGTGGACCAGAAGGGTCTCGCCCGCCCCGAGTTGCGCCCTGCGGTGCAGGCCGAACCACCCGGTCTGGTAGCCGATGTGCAGGGCGGCGGCCTCGGCGTCGTCCAGTGCGTCCGGGGCGGGCAGCAGTGCCGCCTCGTCGGCGACGACGTACTCGGCGAACCCGCCGCTCGGCAGGGCGGGGGTGGCCAGCACCCGCCGCCCGTCCGCCGTCCGGCCGCAGATCTCCACGCCGGGGGTGAACGGCAGCGGCGGCCGCACCTGGTACTGGCCGCGGCAGAGCAGCGCGTCGGGGAAGTTGATGTTCGCCGCGAGCACCTCGATGAGCACCTGCCCGTCGCCGGGCGCGGGCCGGTCCGCCTCGTCCAGCCGCATCACCTCGCTCGGCTCGCCGTTCCGGTGCACTCGCCATGCCTGCATGAGGGCCTCCACAACACTGTCGGCATTTCCACTGCTCCGGGCACATACTAAGCGGTCGCTTGCCCCCCTGGGAACAACCTGCCGGTGCCGGTTTCCTGACTGAGCGGACAACGGCCTACGAGTCGTACTCAGCTTCCGTCAACGCGAAGACACTGGTGGCCCCTGCTGCCCCGAACCTGGGTGCGCCGGAAGCCGTCGCGGGCCGCGCCCGCACCCCGGACCCGTGCAGCCGACGGTTCGTCACCTGGACGGTCACGCCCCAGGCGCGTTGAGCGGCATCCGATTGCCTGCTGTGGAACGGTGAGCTGACTTCAGTTCACGCGCAAGAATGGAAGGATTTACCGTTATGGGACATGGCGGCAATGTGATCGTGGAACTCACCACCGATCACCGGGAAGTTGACCAACTGCTCTCGAAGATCGAGGCTCAGCCGGTCGGCGACGAGCAGCGTAGGAAACTGGCCGATGAGCTCACCATCGAACTGGTACGCCACTCCGTCGCAGAGGAGATGTACCTGTACCCGGCCGTACGCAAGCACGTAGCAGACGGGGACGTGATCGCGGACAAGGAACTCTCCGATCACGCCCGGGTGGAGCGGCACCTCAAGGATCTGGAAGGCATGGCTGCGGACGACCCACGGTTCGACCCGCTGGTGGCGCAGCTGAAGCTTGAGGTGAGCGAGCACGTGCGCGACGAGGAAGGCCGGTTGTTCCCCCTGCTCACGGCGGCCTGGACCCCCGAGGCATTGGATGAACTGGGTGACAAGGTACGCACTGCGAAGAAGACGGCCCCGACCCGTCCACACCCCTGCGCCCCGAGTACCCCGCCCGGAAACAAGCTGATGGCCCCCGGCACCGGGCTGGTGGACCGCGCCCGCGACCTGCTGACCGGCCGCGGCAGGAGCTGAATCCAGTCTTCGTCCGGGTCTGGTCGGATTCGAACAGGAGATGGTGGCGGCATGACCGGCTCGGCACTCATCGTCATCGACATGATCAACACCTATGAGCACAGGGACGCGGAACTTCTACTGCCTGCCGCTGCGGCAGCGCTACCCGGGATCGTTTCGTTGCTCAGCCGCGCCCGCGCGGACGGGATCCCGGTGATCTACGCCAACGACAACTGGGGACAGTGGCGTTCCCACCACGGGGAACTGCTCGACAAGGCACTGGAGACGCCGCACGCCGCTCTCGTCGAGCCGCTGCGGCCGGACGCGGATTCCCTTTTCATCGTCAAGGCCAGGCACTCCATCTTCTACGAGACGCCGTTGACCTATCTGCTGACGGAACTCGGGGTGGACCGACTGGTTCTGACCGGTCAGGTGACTGAACAGTGCGTGTTGTACTCGGCGCTCGACGCGCATATCCGACGCCTCAGCGTGATCGTGCCGGTGGATGCCGTGGCTGCCATCCAGCCGGATCTCGCGGCCGCTGCGCTGACCATGATGCGCCGGAACATGGACGCGGACATCACACGGGCCGCTGAGGTTGTGTGGTGAGGCCGGGCCGGGACCAAGTACTGCGCTTTGCCGCACGGTGAGGTTGACCTGGTGACTCACGAGGTCCCGCACAGCTGTGGAGTGTGTTGCTGCGACGAATGGGGCCCTATCGCTCGCGCTTCGCGTCCTTGAAATGCCCGTGACTCATGCCGTCGAGCGAGCCGTCCCGCGCTGCGGCAGAACGCACCGCAATGGCCGATCCCGGTGCGATGCCACCGAAATCGAGCACAGCGTCTCCCCCAGGCGCTCCTCCTGCACCTCGGGGAGGTCTCCTGCGTCGCCCTCCGCAAGTACTGTCGTCGCTGAGCTGTCGTAGCAGTTCGACAGGGGCGAGGACCAGCTTCAGGAGGTCGATTCCACCGTGTCCGGCCGGTAGTGGGGTCGACACGTTCAGACACTCGTGAGTGCCTGAGCGGCCAGGTCCTTCAGCATTGTGTTGGTCCAGCGCATCTGCCGCAGCGTCCGGGGATGGCAGGCCGTTGCCAGCCGCAGCAGACGGATGTCCTCGGTGGCTTGCGCCGCCTGGGCGAGCATCTCCCAGTACAAGGAATTACTGACAGCGCCCAGATGCAGTCTGTGCAGGTCGCACAGGAGCACGAGGCCCGGTTCCGGCGCATGGCCGACGGCCTCGAAGGGCGTCTCCAGCCCGGCCGGAACAGGTCCTGGGGAGGACTGCTCCGGTGATCCCTCCAGCTCCAGGCCGTGGTTGCGGCCCACGTCGGCCAGCTGCCTGTGGTGCTGGTCGGACCACTGTGCCAGGTCCATGGCGACGTAGTGGATCCCGTGCTCGGCGCTGTGGCGTTCGGCGGCCGCGGCAAGTTCATTCGCGAGCCGGAATTCTCCGCGGTAAAGCGCGCGCAGTGTCACGCTGATGCCGTTCACAGCCTGTCTCCAGGGGTGCCGTGCCCGTACGGGTCGGTGGTCTCTTCGGCGAGGCCGGCGGCCCGGCCCTCGGTGGCGGGCACGCCGGTGTCGGTGCGGGCGGGTGCGGAGGCAGTGGTGGTGGGGGCCGCCGAGATTTGGCCTGTGCTCTTCTCGACCAGGCTGATCGCGGCGACGCAGGTCTTGAAGACCGGCTGCTTGGAGGCCGGATCCCAGTCGGTGATCGTGGTCTCGTTCGCGGCCCGGCCGCGCGTGGTGCCACTCGGTTCATGACCGCCGGCGGTGTCCCAGTACCCGTAGTGAAAAGGAACAAAGAGAAGTCCGGGCCGGATGTCCGTGACCCGCACCCGTGCCCGCATGGATCCTCGCGGGCTGGTGACCTCCACCAGGTCGCCCTCGCCGAGGCCATGGGCCTCCGCGTCGCGGACCGCGGTCTCCACCCACACATCCGGCGCTGCGGTGTTCAGTTGCGGCACGCGGCCGGTCTTGGTGCGGGTGTGAAAGTGGTAGACCGTACGTCCGCTCGTCAGCTGGAACGGATAGGTGCTGCTCGGTGACTCGTGCGGCGGAAGGAACTCAACGCCCTTGAGCATCGCTTTCCCGCCCGGGTTGAGTGACCGGTACTCGACCGCTGACACCGAAGCGCCGGTGACGAGGTCCTTCCCATAGGTCTCGCACTCGTCCGGTCGCGCCCAGGTGATACCGCCGGTGTACAGACGGTCGGTCCCGTCCGGTGCCTGCTCGTTGCACGGCCACTGGATTCCGCTGCCGCCACTCAGTGCGTCGTAGGTGAGACCGGTGTAGTCGCACGGGCGGCCGGCACTGCAGCGCTTCCATGCCTCGAAGGCCGACTCGGCGTCGGTCCAGTCGATCAGTGGTCCGCCGTCCTTGTCCCTGAACTCCATACGGGCCGCGTAGTCGAGGAAGATGTCCAGGTCGGGCCGCGCCTCGCCGGGCGGCTCGACGGCCTTGTCCGAGAGATGCACAGTGCGGTCGGCGTTGGTGAAGGTCCCCTTCTTCTCGCCCCAGGTGGCCGCGGGCAGCACCACGTCGGCCAGTTGGGCGGTTTCTGTCAGGAAGAGGTCCTGTACCACCGTGAACAGCCTGTCCTGGGAGAGGACCGCGCGAACGCGGGACAGGTCGGGGAGGGAAACGGCCGGGTTGGTGCCGCTGATCCACAGCATCCGGATCGAGCCCTGTTCCGCGTAGCGGAACATCTGCATGGCGTGCGTGGGTGGTGCGTAGTGCGGAATCGTGGCGGGATCGACGTTCCACACCCGGGCCAGGTCAGTCACGTGCTCGTCGTTCTCCCAGTTGCGGAATCCCGGCAGATCACCGTTCGCACCGCACTCGCGGGTGTTCTGTGCGGTGGGCTGGCCGTTCATCTGCAACACACCGGCCCCGGGCCGGCCGAGCATGCCACGCACGAGATGAATGTTGTTGATCTGGACGGCGGCTGCCGTCGCCTGGTGAGACTGGTAGACGCCCTGGAGCACGGTGGACAGGAGCGCTTCGGCCGTACCGAGCAGCTCCGCCGCTTCACCGATCCGGGCGGCCGGTACATCGCAGATGTCCGCGGCCCACCGCGGCGTGCACTCCTCGACCGCTTTCGCCAGCTCATCGAAGCCGACGGTGTGGGCTTCGATGTAGCCGCCGTCGATGTGGCCGGCCCGGATGATCTCGTGCAGGAGCGCGTTGAACAGGGCCACGTTCGTCCCGCCGCGCGGGGCGAGGTGCACGGTGGCACGGCGGGCGACCTGGGTGGGCCGGGGGTCCACACACACCAGCCGGGGTGGGTCGTCGCCGTGGAGCCGGTCCAGAACGCGCATCCACTGCACCGGTTGGGTTTCCGCCATGTTGTGGCCGAAGCAGGCGATGACGTCGGCATGGTCGATGTCGTCGTAACTGCCGGGCTGTCCGTCGCAGCCGAACGATTCCTTGAGCGCCTCGGCCGCGGTTGAGGTGCACAGGCGTGTGTTGCCGTCCAGGTGGTTGGTCCCGATACCTGCCCGGGCAAGGACCGCGAGTGTGTAGTACTCCTCAAGAAACAGCTGGCCCGAGGTGTAGAACCCGATCGATCCGGGGCCCTGGTCCCTGAGCAGAGCACGGGAGTGGGAGACGATGCGGCTCATCGCCGTGTCCCAATCACACTCCACCAGTCTTCCGTCCTCGCGCACCAGCGGCTTGGTCAGACGGTCGGTGGAGGCGTTCGCCTGCCATCCGAACAGATCCTTGGGGCCCAGCCGGCCACGGTTGACCCGATCCGTGACCAGTCCGCGTACGCCGACGACCTGACCGTGCCTGACGGCGACGTCCATGGCATCCCCGTCGGAATGCAGGATCGAAGCCGTCCGCACCCACTGGTCCACCGCTTCGGGCCTCACTCCCCCGGCCAGGTAGGTGTCCACCCGCACAGGCCACGCCCCGTGCCGATCGTAGGGAGTGCGGCCGCCCCACGGCTGAGCAATGCGGTCCACCACGTTCCCCATACCTGCCTCCAGCGATACCGGGCGGCACTCGCCGCACCGTCCGGTCAGAGGTACCCGGAAGTCCGAGGCCATAACGAGTCGTGCGGCCGCGCACACAGATGGTGCGTGCCGTTCACTCATCCGCCGGTGGCACCCGCAGCCCGGGGCCCGTGACGCAGGAGATACGTGAGCGCACGGGCGGACCATCGCGACGAGCCCGGTTTGGAACCGGACATGGTGAGTGCCGCCACGACCTCGCCACTGGACGGCCGCCGCCTCTCCCGATCGGCTGTTCGCGGGCTGGGGCGCCCGACGCCGGAATCGCCGCTGGTGCTCGTACGGCCAGGCCGCCCGCACCGCCTTTCGGGAGGCGGTCGGCGGCACCCGGAGGGAGCCTGGAGACACGGCGTGGTTCGCTACGACGGGAGTACGCGTATGGCCGGGGAAACCGAGCAACCCCTGGGTCTCTTCCTCGTCAAACTGCCAGGCGTCTACGCACCACAGCGGGACACCGAGTTGCTGATGACTGCTCTTGAGCGGGAGGGTGTGCGCCCCGGGACCGACGTTCTGGACCTCGGGACGGGAAGCGGCGCGCTGGCACTGCGAGCCGCGCAACTGGGCGGAAGCGTGACAGCCGTCGATGTGGCCCGCCGGTCCGTGGCGACGGCGCGGCTCAACGCTCTTCTCCACCGTCGGCGAATCACCGTACGCCGTAGCGACCTTACTTCCGAGCTCGGCGAACACGCCTACGACCTGGTGCTCTGCAACCCTCCGTACGTGCCGTCCCCGAGCGTGGGAGTCCCCGCGCGCGGTGCTTCACGCGCATGGGATGCGGGGCCCGACGGGCGGGCGGTGGTGGACCGTGTCTGTGACGCCGCCCCCGGGGTGCTGCGTCGTGAAGGGGTTCTTCTCATGGTGCACTCCGGGTTCTGCGATCCCAGTGCCACGCTGCGCCGCCTGACCCGGGCCGGCCTGAAGGCGTCCGTCACGGCGCGGGTTCGCATACCGCTCGGGCCGGTTCTGCTCTCCCGAATGGACTGGCTGCGTGAGAGAGAGCTCTTGCGTGCGGAGGACGAATACGAGGAACTGGTGGTCATTCGTGCCGAACGAATCTGATTCCCCACGACGTGTCACCCTGACCGACCGCGGCCCCCTGCTGGTGGAAGGCCCGGTGGAAGTGGTCGGCGCGGACGGGACGACCGCTGTCTCCGACCGCTTCGTCGTTGCCGTCTGCACGTGCCGGCGCAGTCGGACCCCGCCGTGGTGCGACACCAGCCACCGGCGCCGAGCCAGCCGGCGAACACCTGGTACGAAGACGGAGGACATGTGATCCGCGCTGTGCCTCAGCGGCGTACGCCGCGACGCCGGCGAGGACACCGCCCTGCTTGCCGGGAAGCAGTGGGGATTGACCGCGTTGCGCTCGTACACCCATGAGGCGTACGAGCGGCGTGCCGCACGGACCATCCTGGTCACACGGGCGTGCCGCCGGGCCTTCACCCTTCGCAGTTGCCGTGGCGGCCAACCGGGCACAGAGTGAAGAGAAAGCGCTCACACGAGATGGGAGGACCTCGTGATCATTCTCGGAGTCATCTTGCTCGTCATCGGTTTCGTGACCGGTATTTCCATCCTGTGGACGATCGGGATCATTCTCGCCGTGGTGGGTCTGATCCTGTGGATCCTGGGCGGGATGGGGCACGCGGTCGCCGGCCGAAGGCACTACTGGTAGAGCGGCCACGGCACTCGTCCCGGCGGGCGGTACGAAAGCTCCAGGACGGGAACAGGGCCATGACGCGCTGGAGATCAAGCCTCTTTCGGCGGCGGCTGAGTTCCGGTGCGACCTTGACGGGCCGAGTGTCAGGGTGACGAGTCGCAGCAGTTGATGCCCGACCCGGTTCGCTCACCGTACTCACATCGATCGGGTGCGTCAGGGTACTGCCGAGGGAGTGAGCACCACTATGGCTGACGGCACCCGAACGGCACCGCGTCGCCACGGCGACACCCCATCGACCGCTCTGGCCTTCCGCCATCTCTGCACCCTGCCCCCCGGGCCGGAGCGGGATGAGCTCCGACAGGCCACCATCTGCGCCTGGCTGCCCATGGCGTACCGCCTCGCCTCCCGATTCCGCAACCGTGGTGAGTCGTTGGAGGACCTGCGCCAGGTGGCGGCAATCGGTCTCGTGAATGCGGTGGACCGCTACGATCCGTTCCGGGGCAAGGCGTTCGAGACCTACGCCGTGCCCACGGTCGTGGGGGAGCTCAAGAGGCACTTCCGGGACCACACCTGGGACGTGCATGTGCCACGCCGGATCCAGGATCTGCGCAACCGGGTACGCGTGGCGCGTCGCGACCTCAGCCAGGGGCTGGGCGGGCGTACCCCCACGAGCGCCGAGATCGCCAACGCGACCGGGCTCACCCACGAGGACGTTGTGTCGGGGCTTGAGGCGCTGGACAGCTACAGCACGCTGTCCCTGGACGCGGACGTGCCCGGCACGGACGGCGGGTGCTCCCTCGGCGACACGCTCGGCTCCTGCGACCCGGCCCTGGAGGTGGCTGTGGACCGGGAAGCCGTGAAGCCCGGCATGCGGCGCCTGTCGGAGCGCGAGCGGACCATTCTCTACATGCGCTTCTTCTGCGACATGACCCAGGGAAGCATCGCCCAGGCGCTGGGCATATCCCAGATGCACGTCTCCCGGCTCCTGACCCGGTGCTGCGAACAATTGCGCCGTCAGGCCCTGCAGAACGCACCGTGAGATACCGACGCCTGGCCCGGGTTCATGGGCGCGCTCGACTCCGCGCACAGCCGGTTGAGCAGCTTCGTGTGAGGGGCCCGCCCCCGACGGGCCTCTCACACGCCTGCCGACTCACCCTTGAGGCGACCTGCTCCGTCTCGGCGAAGAAGTTGTCGGGGTTGCGGTCGAGGACCATTCGGCCGATGGGCCGGACCGGGACCAGTTCCTCGGGAACGATCTTCGTCGCGTCGAGGAGGTCGAAATCAAACGAGTGCTCGTCCGCTTCCGGGATGAGCTGGACGCCGAGCTCCCACTCCGGGTACTGGCCTTGTCGTTCATCAAGACCTCCTCCGTGATGTGCTCACATCCGGTACGGCACGCCCGAGGCGGCCGGGCGTCGGCCCCGGGTCGTCGGTCCGGCTACGTCCCCTGCGGGTAACCCGCTCCTCCCGGAGGAGACTCGGTCCGTGCCTCGTGTCCCGTCTGCCCGCGGGTCAGCACCCCGGGAACCGGTGGCTCACACCGGCTCGAAGGGAAGGAATTCATCGGTGCCGGGCTGCACGACCCCGCAGCTTCCCTCCGGCACCTCGTTCCAGACACCCGGCAGATCGCCCAGCGGCTCCGAGACCACCAGCCGGGTCTCATCGGATGCTCCGCTCAGGAACTCCAGGTCCGGGTGCAGCGCCCGGACGGTGTCAACCCGGCTGCTGTAGAAGAGCGACCTGGAGGCCCGTCGGCTCGAATAGCGGAAGGTCCACAGTCGCTCGCCGTCAGCCACCGCGACGGTCATCTGGAGCGGGTGTTCCACGCCTTCGCGATGGCCCACTCGTTCGATCAGCCCGGCCATTCTGGCGACGGCACCGGGGACGTCCTGGTCGAGACCGAGAGTGATGGCCAGGTAGAACATGACTTCCGAGTCGGTGGAGCCTTCCAGTTCGGAGAAGAGCGCCGGGTCGATGGCCAGGGACAGGTCCCGCCGAAGACGGTGGAACTCCGCGATGGCCCCGTTGTGCATCCACATCCAGCGACCGTGCCGAAACGGGTGGCAGTTGGTCTGCTGCACCGCGGTGCCCGTCGAGGCGCGTACATGGGCGAAGAAAAGCGGCGAACGCACGTGAGAGGCGATTTCCCGGAGGTTGCGGTTGTTCCAGGCCGGGCCGGTGTCCCGGATGACCGCCGGGGTCGCGGCTTCGGTTCCGTACCAGCCGACGCCGAAGCCGTCACCGTTGGTCGTCTCGACACCCATGCGTGCGTGCAGGCTCTGGTCGATGAGGGAGTGCTCGGGCTTGTAGAGAAGATCGCCGAGCAATACGTCCTGTCCCGAGTAGGCAAGCCACCTGCACATGAACCATCACTTCCCTGGGCGAACCCTGGTGGCCCGGCCCGCGGCGCCCGCGCTACCCACGGTACCGAGCCGAGCCGTCCCACGCCGCCCGGTGCCGTGCCGGGGCGCTCCCCGTCACGCGGGTACCGACCGGCCCCAGCGATCCGCACTGGTGCCGGCCGCCCGGCCGAAGCGTGAAGGGGTCCGCGCCAGCGCGCGTACCCGCTCTCGGGCCGGCAGGCGGGCGCGTAACCGAAGAAGCCATCACGAAGAAGCGCTGCGGACGCTGCGGCGAAGTGTGTGAGCAAGGACACCGGACGGCGCATAAGCCTTCTCCGCAAGGGAGTTGAGCCGGTCAAGGTGCCTGTCGAGGCTGCTGTCACGCCCCTGCCCTTCCGGCGAAGGCACCGCGTTTGTGAGGATGTACGGGCGCCGGAGGGTGGCTCGATATCCACGATGTGCCCGCCCGGCAGCCGAGGCACCCACCGCCATGCTCCTTCCGGAATCCGTCGTGTGCCTCCTCCCCGCCCTCGTCGGAATGTGTCTTACTGCGCCTGCTTCTGCTGCCCCTGATCCTCGTCCGTCCGAGCCCGCCCCTGAACCGAAGCGGCGCAGTCGCCGAAGCGGCAGCAGCCCGTGGCGGTGCCTGAGGATCCCGAGCATGCGCTGGTGGTCCGTGGCCAACCTGGTGTCGAACACCGGCACGTGGATGCAGCTCACGGTGCAGAACCTGCTGGTGCTCCAGATCACCGGCTCGGCCGCGGCCACCGGGCTGTCTTCGCCGTACAGGCCGGGCCAGGTCTGCTGCTGGGCGTCTTCGGCGGCGCGGTGGTGGACCGGTGGCCCCGCAAGGTCACCGCCGCGGTGAGCCAGGCCGTACTCGGTGCGATCGCCTTCTTGACGGCGGTCCTGATCGGATTCGACCTGCTCAGTGTGCCCGTGCTGCTTCTGCTGGCCGCGGTGACCGGCATCGTGAGCACCATCGACGGGCCCGCGACCTCCCTTCTCGGCAATGATCTGGTGCCCCGGAGCGACGTGCCGTCGGCCATAGCGCTGGGATCGATGGTGCACAGCGCGGGGCGACTCGCCGGTACCGCACTGGCCGCAGTGGTCGTCGGCGTACTCGGCACGGGGTCCGCCTATGTTGCCAATGGTGTCTCCTTCCTCTTCGTGGCCGCGGTCATCCCTTCCTGCAACCGGCCGCACAGAACCTGCGGGAGACCGTGTCGGCCGGTGGGGCGAAGAGGCACGGGGCGCCGGATGCCCGTGCGGCAGGGCGCGCCCGTGAACGCAGAGGCAACCGTCCGGCTCGAACGCCGGACGGCGCCCTGGCCGGCCTCGCCTATTTCATGGGCCGTCCACGCCTCGTGGCCCTCGCCGGCATCACGGCGGTGAGCTCGGTCTTCGGGCGCAACTATCAGCTGACCCTGGCCGTGCTGGTCATCGGCCCCCTGCACGCAGACCAGAGCGACTTCGGTACGGTCTCGACCGTCCTGGCCATCGGCGGAATCGTGGGATCCGTGCTCGCCGGACGGCTCCGGAATCCCACCGTGAGGCTGGTCGGCGTCCTGGCCGCCTGCGGGGGCGTGCTGCAGATGGCCGCTGGGCTCTCCCCGGGCCTGATCGTGCTCATGGCTCTGGTCATCCCCATGGCCGTGGTGGAGTCCGTCTCCGACACGGCCGGGGCCACGGTGCTCCAGACCGATCCTGCCCCGGAGATGCGCGGCCGGGTACTCGGTGTGTGGCGCAGCGCCAGCACGGGGTGGCAACTGGCGGGCCCACCGCTGCTCGGCCTGCTGCTGGAATACACGGGTGCGCGGGTGGCTCTGGTCGCGGGTGGTCTTCTGATCGCCGGCGTCGTCCTCGCCGGGGGCCTGCGTCACCGCGCCGGCGAAGGGCACGGCTTCCGGTACAGCCCACAGCAGCCCCGATGCCACTCCCCCGCTCTGACGCGGGTCTCCTGACCTTTGCGCGGTGGTGTTTCATCACGGCGTCTCTGGATACTGGTGTCTCCGACGTCCCGGGACCGCCGGTCCGCGCGTTCGGCTTCGGTACCGGCCTCGGTCGCGCGGCATGTCCGCACGCGCGAGAGGGACGGACCGCGTGATACCCACGGTGGGACGAACCAATGCGCCGCACGGAGGAAGTTGTGGGGACCACCACGGAGATCGCTCGCGCGAAGGCGCGAAGACTGAAGGGCAAGATCAAGGAGTGCGACGGGATCGCACTCGGTGACGAGGCCCTGAAGTCCGAGGGCCGGGCCGAGCAGGCCGCGGCCCTGGAACAGCAGGCCCGCGCGAAGGAGCGTCGACGCGATTCCCGACGCTGAGAGGCGCCGACGGGTGGCGGTTCGCCCTGGGCGATGTCGTGGTCCGGTGACCGCTCCCATATCGGCGCGGGAGACCCGAAGGCCGTCAGCCCGAAGGCCGTCCCGGGGAGGCCGGGGAGAGCCCGGCACCTCGCGGGCGCGTGGCAGTGAGGAGGCCCATCATGCGCGCACTGACGTGGCAGGGGCGTCGAGACGTTCGTGTCGAGACCGTCCCGGATCCCTGTATCGAGAAGTCCACCGACATCATCGTCCGGATCACCTCGACCGGAATATGTGGTTCCGATCTCCATCTCTACGAGGTGCTCGGGCCCTATCTGGAGCCGGGCGACATTCTGGGCCACGAGCCCATGGGGGTGATCGAGGACGTCGGCCAGGACGTCACAGCCCTGAGGAAGGGTGACCGCGTCGTAGTGCCCTTCAACGTTTCCTGCGGGCACTGCTTCATGTGCGACCGGGGCCTCCAGTCCCAGTGCGAAACCACCCAGGTCCGCGAGTACGGGACGGGGGCCTCCCTGTTCGGCTACACGAAGCTGTACGGGCAGGTTCCGGGCGGGCAGGCGGAGTTCCTGCGGGTTCCGTTCGGGAACCGGCTGCCGATCCAAGTCCCGGACGGCCCGCCCGACGACCGGTACGTCTATCTGTCCGACGTGCTGCCGACCGCCTGGCAGGCGGTCGCGTACGCGGACGTCCCACCCCGGGGCAGCGTCACGGTCCTGGGCCTCGGACCGATCGGTGACATGGCGACGCGGGTCGCCCGGCACCTCGGTGCCGAACTTGTCATCGGCGTTGATCTGGTGCCCGAGCGGCTGGCCAGGGCGGCGGGACGCGAGGTCCAGGTCCTGGACGTGAGCCGGTACGGGAAGGATCTGCCCGACGCGATCCGGGACCTCACGCACGGTCGGGGCACCGATGCCGTCATCGACGCCGTCGGCATGGAGGCCCACGGGGCACCTCTCGCCAGGACAGCGCAGTGGGCGACCGGCCTGCTGCCGGGCAAGATCGCCCGGACACTCATGGAGCACGCGAGCGTGGACCGCCTCGCCGCGCTGTACACAGCGATCGACGTGGTACGACGCGGCGGCACCATCTCGGTGTCCGGCGTCTACGGGGGTGCGGCGGATCCCATGCCGCTGCTCACCCTGTTCGACAAACAGATCCAGCTCCGGATGGGTCAGGCCAACGTGAAGCGCTGGGTGCCGGACATCCTGCCGCTGCTCACCGACGAGGACCGGTTGGGCGTGGACGACTTCGCCACTCATCACCTTCCGCTGTCGGACGGACCGAAGGCGTACGCCAGGTTCCAGGCCAAGGAGGACGGCATGGTGAAGACCCTCCTCAAGCCGTAGACGCGCCGGGCGCCAGGCGCCGACCGATGGATGCCCGATGTCGGCGGAGCACCCGCTCACCCTTCAGCGCACTGCGCCGATCCGCGTGAACACACTGGTGTCGAGGTGGCCGAGGAGGTCGGCCGGGCCGGCGTAGACCTCGGTGGCTCCCGCCTGCTCAAGGGCCGCTCGCGGGATTCCTCCGGAGAGGAGAGCGACAGCAGCCACCGACGCGCCGGTCGCCGCCCGCATGTCCCAGACCGAATCGCCTACGTAGACCGTCTCCTCCGGGCTTCCACCAGCAATCTCCATCGCCTGCCGGATCGGCTCGGGTGCGGGTTTCCCTTCGTCCACATCGTCGGCACTCGCCGTGTTCGCGATGACATCGTCGGCGTCGAGTGCCCGGCGCAGCGCTGCCAGTTCCCGGGAGGACGCGGACGTCGCCAGAACAATCGTCCAGCCTCTTGCCGCCAGGGCGCGCAGGAGTTCTGCCGCACCTGTCAGCGCGGGCAGGCGCTCGAAGCAGGTGGCGTACAGGGAACTGTGCGCGCCACTGATCCGCTCGTCCTGATCACGGTTCCGGTCCGCCCCGAGGACGTACTCGATCAGATCGGCCGAGCCCAGGCCGATGGCCCGGTGCAACGCGGTCATCGGCACTGTGTGTCCTGCCTGGCGGAAGGCCTCCCACCACGCGGTCACATGCAGGTAGTTGGTGTCCACGAGGGTCCCGTCGACGTCGAACAGAGCGGCGCGAGTCATGACGTGTCCTTCACATTCCGGGGCCGATGGTGCGCAGGTCGCGGGGCGAGCCCGGACCTGTTCAGAGTTCACGCAGGGCCGGCAGCAGCTTGTCCTGCGCCCAGCGCAGGAACGGCCGCTGGTGCTCACCACCGATCTGGACGAGTGCGATCTCGGTGAAGCCCGCCTCGGTGTATGCGCGTACCGCGTCGACGAACTCCTCGACATCGTCGCCGCACGGGATGGCCCGCGCGACATCGTCGGGGCGGACGTACTCGGTGGCCTGGTCGAAGGCGGCCGGACCAGGGAGTTCGGAATTGACCTTCCAGCCGCCGACCGACCAGCGGAACTGATCGTGAGCGCGCTCGACCGCCGCGTCCCGGTCCGTGTCGTAGCACACCGGCAGCTGGCCGATCCGTGGCTTCCCGCCACCGCCGTGCCGGTCGAACGCGGTCAACAGCTCCTGCTCGGGTTCGGTGGCGATGACGAGGTCCGCCAGTCGGCCGGCGATCTCGCAGGACCGCTGCCCGGACACCGCGATGCCGATCGGCACACGTGTCTCGGGCAGGTCCCACAGCTTGGCGTTGTCCACATCGAAATGAGTGCCGCGATGGCTGACGTAATCACCGCCGAAAAGCGCCCTGATGATCTCCACGGCTTCTTCCAGCATCTCCAGCCGTACCTGCGCGGCAGGCCACCCCGCCCCGACCACATGCTCGTTGAGGTTCTCGCCGGATCCCAGTCCGAGCCGGAAGCGGCCTTCGGACAGCAGTTGCACTGTGGCCGCCTTCTGCGCGACCACCGCAGGGTGATAGCGGGTCGTGGGGCAGGTCACGTACGTCATGAGCCGGATGGCCGACGTCGCCTGCGCCGCCGCACCGAGCACGCTCCACGCGTACGGGGCATGGCCTTGGGAAGCCAGCCAGGGGAAGTAGTGGTCGGAGGTCACGGAGAAGTCGAAACCCGCCTGCTCCGCCGCGACCACATCATCAACGAGCTCTCGTGGCCCGGACTGCTCAGTCATCATCGTATATCCGAATTGCGCCATATAAGACGGTTCTCCGGTCTCGTGGCAGCGAAACCCGGGTTCAGATCAATGGCCCAACGACCATGCCCGAAGCAGGTTCACCAGGCCGTACGGGGGTACCCGGCGGACTGCCCCCAGCCCCACCGGCACAGGGGGCCAGCAGGATGGAGCATCATGCGACACGGACCTGGGCCAGAGACTCCCGGCGACCGGGGTGGCGACGCACCCGTCCCCCGGGACATGCCTGATGAGCAGCGGGACGGTGAGGACGCGCTGGACGTGCCCGTTCCCCGGCGCGTGGACGAGCGGCGGGGCGACGGCGGCGCCGACGAAGTGCCCCCTTCGGACGAGTCCGCAGCGAACCGGGCCGAAGAGCGGCAAGGCGACCACCCCGGACTTCCCGCCCCGGACGAGTCGCCAGATTGACGTCACCCGCGGCCCGGACCGGTGAACGAGCGCGCGGGCCTCCGCAGCGCCGGGGGCAGTTCCTGCCGCCCGGCATACCACTCATCCCCTTTGTACGGACGGCCCTCGGCAAGGCGCCGGAGCCGTCCATACTTCGATCACGGCGATGTCGTCGTCCGTTCCCTATCCCCGGTGACGGGCCGGTCAGTCCGTGGACAGAGCTTCGACGAGGTCGCCCACCGCCTGGTCCGGCAGGGCCCGTGCGACGTCCGCTTGAGCGACCATCCCGACCAGGGTGTGGCCGTCGATGACGGGAAGCCGACGGACCTTGTGCGCGCTCATCGTGCGAAGGATCTCCGACGCGTCGTCGTCCGCGCCGATGGTGACGGCCTCGCCCTGGGCCAGTTCTCCGGCAGTGGTTGCCGCAGGGTCCTTGTCGGCGGCCAGCACCTTGATCACGATGTCACGGTCGGTGAGCACGCCTTTCAGGCGCTCGTCCAGACCACAGATGGGGAGGGCCCCGACCCCCAGTTCCGCCATCTTGTGTGCGGCCTGCAGAACGGAATCGTTCGCACCGATGCATTCGGCGTCCGGCGTCATGATTTCTCGTGCGGTGACCATGAGGAAATGCCCCTTCCGTCTCTTCCGCCGCGGCTTCGGACCGCCGCGGGCGCCGGCACCGTCAGCAGCTGTACCGGTGCGAGCGCCGAGTACCCTTCGACGACGGTTTCCAATACGAGAACCGCCCACCAATTTCCAGGTCTCCGAACCTTCCCGTCCGGTCGGGCCGGTCGACTGCGTCGCCGGATGCACAGGCTCGCCGGAGGCGGGGTGCGCAACCGAGCAACGCGTTCGGGCCGACGGGGTACGAAAACGCGGGCGCCCGGCCCTCGCACGAAGCCCATCGCCCCGACAAGCACGAGACGAGCCCTCCGGGCCCCACCACCACAGCGACATCCCGGGGGTTGTGCTGGGCGCGTCTTCGGCGTGTCAGCCGACGTAGCGCCTTGCCCTTCCTCTCCGCTGTGCTTCCTCCAGCGCGGCCAGCCTGGCTTCGATCCCAGGAGGCACTGGTCTGCGCTGCCGCAGTACCCAAGGCAAACCGAGGCCCGCGTACAGGAACGCGCGGAGGGAGGCTCCGTCTCTCGGTACCGTGGTGAGCAGACGCACCGTGCGCTTCAGTGCCGGCCCCGCCGGACGGCGCAGCCAAGTGAACCACAACGTGTTGCGCAGCCCGATGACACGCCGTGCGGTGCTGTCCCGCACGGCCGACGCCGCATGGTGGATGACCGCATCCGGCACATAGGCCAGCCACCAGCCGGACCGCATCAGGTCGGTCGCCAGCAGTTCCTCCTCGCCACCGAGCCAGAGACCCGGGTGGAAACCACCGACATCGCGGAACGCCTCCGTTCTCATCACGGTTGCCGCCGCGAGAAAGGAGCCGATGGGCGGCCCCGGAAGCCAACCGGGCCCCGTCAGCGGTGATTCGCGCAACTCCGCCACCACCGGCTCGTCCTCTCCCTCCGGCTCGACGAGGATTCTCGCGTTGACCGCGGCGAGCCGCGGATGACGATCCAGGTGATCGGCCGCCGTGCGCAGGGCCCCGGCCTCCCACCACGTGTCGTCGTCGCAGAAGGCGACGTAGGGGGTCCGGACGTGCCGCACGGCGAGGTTGCGGCCGACGGCGCCGAGGTTGTGCCCCGGCGTGAGCAGCAGGAACCAGCTCGTCGGCGCAGGTGGCGATGATCCGGTCGGCTTCCCGCCCGATGTGCGACTCGGCGTCGATGCGTTCGCGCGGGCTGGTGTCCGCCGTGCCCTGGTAGCGCCTCTTGACGGTGCCGAGCGCATGGTAGGTCTGAACCACGGGGACGTCGATGCCGCGGACTCCCGTGAGCGCGGCCAGCCCGGACATCCAGAAGTGAGCGTGGACCATGTCGGGACGGGACAGTCGCCACACTCTGGCCAGATATGCGCCGAACTCCGGTATCCAGGCGAGGAGTTCGTCCTTCGGCACCCTGGTCGGCGGTCCGGCCGGCACATGGACGACCTTGACCCCGCGAGGGGTGCGCACCATGGTCGCCGTCTCGGGACTGTCGCGGCGGGTGCAGACCGTGACGTCGTGGCCGTGCCGGGCCAGTCGCTCGGCGAGCTGTGCCACGTACACGTTCTGGCCGCCCGCATCCGGGCCGCCCAGCTCGGCCAGTGGGCTGGCGTGCTCGGAGACCAGGGCGATCCGTCCGGGTCGCGGCTTTGGGTGCGTCATCGCGTGACCTCTTTCATGAGTCGTTCCCAGTCGTCCAGAAACCGCTGCATTCCGTACCTGGCGCGGGCCGCGGCCCGCGCCTGGCACCCGGTTCGCTCGGCGTGCCCGGCGTCCGCCAAAAATTGCCTCAGGGCATCCTTGAGTATTTCGGGCCTGTTGGAGATGACCACGGCGCCCGCGGGTATCGCTGCGCGGACCTCGGTGGTTGCGAGTGCGGCCACGGGCAGGCCGAGGAACATGGCTTCGAGGAGCGAGAGGCAGAGGGATGTCCATCGGACGGGATGCAGATAGACCCGGCACCGTGCCATGGCCCGGTGGAGCTGGTTCTGGGGCAGATCGGAAGTCCGGCACAGCTGAGGTGGCAGCCCCAGGTGCCGGGCCAGCCCTTCGGTGCCCATGCCGAACACTTCCAGGGGCGCCGCCGCGGCGAAGTCGGCCAGGAGATCGGTCCCTGTGGTCCGGCCGCGCCGCATCGGCTCGTTGACGACGACCGCCGCTGGGTTCGACGCCGGTCCACAGGTGCCCGGGGTCGATGATGCCGTGCTCGATGACACTGGTGGGGGCACGGCCGTTGTTCCACATCAGCCGGTTGAAGTGGGTGACGTGGACCAGGTGGATGTCCGTTCGGCCTGCGAGCGGATGCAGCGTGTCCGCGGGCGTCTCGTGCGGGCTGTTGTGTTCGACGTACACGGCGGGGATGTCCACTCCCGGCATGCGGCCCGTCCACGCGTGGGTTAGCTCCCACTCGTGCGGCCGTTGCAGCACGACGAGATCTATGTCGCTCCCGCGCAGGTCTCCGGGGGTTCGTTCAAGCACCGATGCCGGCCAGTTCCAGGTGCGTGCGCGGCCGAGCCCATCAGGTCCGCGGTCGGGCGTCACGGGCAGGAGGTAGGTGTGCGGGCCCTGCACGAAGGAGGTGAGCCAGGAGCCGTGGACGTGCCAGATGAGGATGTTCATGCCTTCTCCTTCACGAGCTTTTGCACCGCGCTCACCACGTCCTGGCCGGTGATGCCGTTGAGGCAGGGGTGACCCGGCACCGGACACTCCCGGGCCCTGGTGCCGGCGCATTGCGCTCGCTGGTCGCCGAGCAGCACCGTCGGGACGCCGTAGGGCGCCCACCTGGAGGCGGGCACGACCGGCGCGAAGAGCGACACGACCGGGGTGCCGACGGCGGCCGCCAGGTGTGCGGGGCCGGTGTTGCGGCTGACGAGCACGTCGGCTCCTCGCAGGACACCGGCCAGCTTCCGGGCGCTCGTTCCCCCGCCCAGGTCGACCGCGACGTCACCGCTCACCAGGCGGGTCAGACGACGCTCGTCCGGCCCTCCGGTGACCACCACGCGGTGCCCCGCGTCGGCCAGCAGATCGACCGCTTCGGCGTACCGGTCGGCGGACCAGCTCCGTGCCGGGACGCTCGCCCCGGGATGCACGACCACGTAGGGCCCGTTCCCGGTGAGGGCGGCGGTGTCCGGGGGCGGCAGGACGCGCAGGCGGCCGTCGTCCGCCGTTGCCGACGCGAAGCCCATCGCATGGGCCAGGTCGAGGGCGGCTTCCGCCTCGTGGCGGTCGGGCAGGCGATGATGCCGCACGTCCAGGAGCCGGCCGGCGTGATCGACGCTGTCGGCGCCGATCCGGTGTACCCCGGCCAGGCGGAGCAGCAGCGCGGTCGGCAGTGGGCTCTGGTGAAAGGAGGTCAGTACGAGCGCCGCGTCGAACGCCCGCTTCCGCAGGCCCTCGACGAGGCCCGTCACGTCCGATTCGTCCACAGCCGGCGCGTCGGCACCTTCCCATGGGGCCCGCCAGGTGATCACGTCGTCCACTCCGGGGAGCATCCGTGCCGCGGGCTCCCCCGACGGGCCGCAGAGCACGGTGACACACGACGCCGACGCCGCAGTCGCGCGCACGGCCGGGCCGGCGAGCAGCATGTCACCGAAGCTGTCGAGTCGTACGACGAGTGCCTTCATGCCGTCACCCCGTTCCTCGGGCGGTGCGCCCGGCCGGCCGGGGCCGGGCCAGGACTCGGCGCACCGCTGTCAGGACGTCCGGCGCCCGGTCGGCCTCGGCCGCGATCTCCGCCGGGCAAGTGGCCGTGTTGGGAACGAGGATGCCCTCTGCCCCCGCCGCTCTGGCTGCGTGCACGTCCGCCGCGATGTCGCCGATCAGCACACACTCCTCGGGCCGTACGCCGAGTCGCCCGGCGGCGTCGGCCACGAGGCCGGGTTGCGGCTTGCGGCAGGAACATCCGGAGTCCGGGTGGTGCGGGCAGTAGACCCAGACGTCGAACGCGCCGAGCAGCTCGTCCACCCGTGCGTTGACCCGGCGCACGTCGTCATGCGTGAGCAGGCCGCGCCCGATGCCGGACTGGTTGCTCACGACGCCGGTCGCGATCCCAGCCTCCCGAACGAGCCGCACGGCCTCGGGCACACCGGGAATCACGCGCACCCGGTCCGGATCCGCGTTGTAGGGCACGTCGTGGACAAGGGTTCCGTCCCGGTCGAAGAACACGGCGACCGGCCGACACCCGGGGTGGTCGGCCGGGTCGTGCGGCAAAGGATCCGCTCGGTGGCGCATCGTCACGACCGGCCTCCCCATGGGGCGGCGCCCCGGTGCCGCAACAGCCCCGCGGTCCAGTGGCGGACGGCGAGGGGCGGGATGAGGATGCTCGTTCCGATCATGGTGGTGACCTCGGATGCCGTTCGGGGGCCTGGGGCTATCCGGGCCCAGGAGAACTCCGCGGTGCCGATCGCCCAGAGGCCCGCCGCGACTGCTGCGGCCCGGCGCCGCCCGGCAAGGGCGAGGACCACGGCACCGGCACCGGCGCCGGTGACCGCGAGATGGCGCGGCAAGCGACCGCGTGGTGCCTCGGCCCTGGACCACCAGTCCCGTCCGTGGATATGGCGCATCAGCGCGTCGTCCGCGTTTCCGCGCTGCGAGCGCACGGACACCCAGCGATCGGCAGGCCGGACAGGGTGCAGTGTGGAGCGGCTGCCTCTTGTCAGGATCCAGCCGGCGTCCTGCAGCCGGAGAGCGAGGTCGGCGTCCTCGCGGAAGGCCCTCGGGAAGCGTTCGTCGAATCCTCCCGCCGGGCCGACCGCCTCGGTGCGGTAGGCCATGTCGGCGGTGGCCCAGGCAGCCTTCTCCAATCCCGCTGTGCAACGCTCCCAGTCGGTGGGCCTGCGGCCGGCGGCCCGGGGGACGCGCAGGCGCCCCTGCACCCCCGCGGTGCGGGGTGCGGCGCCTCGGAGGTCGTGCCGGAGGCCGGCACCCCAGTCCGGCAGCACCCGCACGTCGTCGTCCAGGAAGACCACCCACTCGGTGGTCACTTCCCGCAGTCCGACGTTGCGGGCGGCGGCCGGGCCCCGGCCGTGGCTGGCGAGCACCCGCAGGCGGCCTGCCAGCCGGCCGGCTCCGTGGATGGCCAGCGGGCCGTCCGGAGTCGGGCGGTCATCAACGACAAGGACCTCGTGCGGCCGCAGCAGCGCAGCCTTGGCGAGAGCCCGCAGACAGTCCTGGAGACAGGGCCTGCCGATGGTGGGGATGACCACGCAGTAGCGCGGCTCGCCGGTCTGCTGTCCTGGTGACCGCGAGTGCTCAGCCCGGTGGGTTTCCTCGTTGCTCGTCATGTGAACGCCTTCGCGCGACGGACCAGGTAGGGGCCGATGGCCAGGAGGTCGACCGGGGCGGACCCGAAGCATTCGAACGCCTCGCGAGGATGGTCGACCATGGGCCGTCCGGCGGTGTTGAGGCTGGTGTTCACCACAACGGGCAGTCCGGTTCGGCGTTCGAATGCCCTGAGCATCCGGGCGACGAGCGGTTCCACATCACTGTCCACGGTCTGGATCCGAGCCGTGCCGTCCACGTGGACCACGGCCGGGATGCGGGGCTTCCACGCTTCGGCGACCTCATGGACGAAGAGCATGTAGGGACTGGGCAGCGGGCCCCGGAAGAGTTCGGCCGCGCGTTCGGCAAGGACCATCGGGGCGACGGGCCGGAATTCTTCCCGCCCCTTCACCGCGTTCAGCCGTTGGAGGTTCTCGGCGCGTCCCGGGTGGGCGAGCAACGACCGGTGCCCGAGGGCCCGTGGCCCGTATTCGCTCCGTCCCTGGAACCAGGCGACGATGCCGTCCTGTGCCAGTTCTTCCGCGACGGCCGTGGCGACGTCCTCCGGCTCTTCGTAGGGCAGGGCCGCCGCCTCCAGCAGGCGCCGCAGTTGCTCGTCGTCCCAGGCCCTGCCGAGTGCCGCCGTCGTCATCGGCCGGATCGGCTCCCGGCCGGCGGCGAGGTGCAAGGCCGCTCCGAGGGCGGTGCCCGCGTCGCCGGCGGCAGGCTGCACCCAAATGCTGTCGAACGGACCTTCCCTGTGCAGCCGCGCATTGGCGACGCAGTTCAGGGCCACTCCGCCGGCGAGCGCCAGCGAGGATGCCCCGGTACGGTCGTGGAGCCATCTCGCCGTCTCCAGAACGGTTTCCTCCAGACAGTGCTGGGCACTGGCCGCAAGGTCGGCATGCCGCTGTGTGTACGGTTCGCCAGGCCGTCGACGGGGGACGAACTCGCTCCAGGGGACTCCACTGGCACGAAATCCGCCGTCGCCCGTCCCGTGTACATACAGCGCGACCTCCTCCGCGAAGCGCGGCTTGCCGTACGAGGCGAGAGCCATCACCTTGAACTCGTCGCTGCTTCGTAGGAACCCGAGGTGCTCAGTAATTTCTTCGTAGCTGAGGCCGAGCGACTCCGGCAGCAACTGGGTACGCAGGACCTCCAGTGCACCAGTGTTGTAGAGACCGGCGAGCTGCGAGGAGCACTCACCACGGCCATCGAGTACCAGCACCGCGCAGTCGCCCAATGGACCGGCGAGACCCGCCGAGGCCGCGTGTGCCACGTGATGAGCGACGAACCGCACCTTGGCCGGATCCAGCCCCGGCAGCACTTCGGCCAGGAATTCGGGAGCTCTTCGGGCATAGAGCTGCCGCAACTCGTCCCAGGGGTCGTCGAGTCCCAACCGGTCCGCGGGCAAAGCGTTTTCCGGATCGTACGAGTACGCGACCGCATCCAGGTCCGCCGGGGTCAGGCCCGCGCTCCGCAAGCACCACCGGGCGGAGAGTTCCGGCATCTCCCAGGCCGAGAACGGCACCGGACGTTTGCCGTGCTTGCGCCTGCTGAAGCGTTCTTCCTCAGTGGCGGCCACAATTTCGCCGTCCACGACGAGGGCCGCTGACGGGTCGTGGAACAGCGCGTTGATGCCGAGCACACGCATGTGGACGCTCCTTCAGGGATTCCGGGCCGACTGCTCGGCTGCCGGTTCGGGGCGTGCGGCGAAGTACGCGATGGTGCGCTCAAGCCCTTCCTCCCAGGAAACCTGAGGCACCCACCCGAAGAGCTCTCGGGCCAGGGTCGTGTCGGGGCGCCGACGCGCGGGATCGTCGACCGGACGATCGATGTACTCGACCCTGGAGGTGGAATTGGTCAACTTGACAACTCTCCGGGCGATCTCCCGGACAGTGGTCTCGTCGCTGCCGCCGATGTTGACGGGCCGTACGGACCGGCTGGCGGCAACTCTGAGCACCCCGTCGAGCGTGTCGTCGACGTAACACAGTGACCTGGTCTGGCTGCCGTCCCCCGCCACGGTCAACGGCTCACCGGCGAGGGCCTGGCAGATGAACGTGGGAACCGCCCGTCCGTCGTGCGCCCGCATTCTCGGCCCGTAGGTGCTGAAGAGCCGGACGATGCCCGCGTTCGCCCCTCGGGCACCGACGTGCGCGGTGACCAGGGCCTCCGCGAACCGCTTCGACTCGTCGTAGACACTGCGCGGCCCCACCGGGTTGACGTTGCCCCAGTAGTCCTCCCGCTGAGGATGTATCAGCGGGTCGCCGTACACCTCCGAGGTGGAAGCCAGCAGCAGGCGCGCCCCATCCCTGGCGGCGACGGCCAGGAGGTTGCGGGTTCCGAGGCTGCCCACGTCCAGGGTCTCCAGGGGCAGCCGCAGGTAATCGGCCGGGGACGCGGGGCAGGCGAAGTGCAGGACGAGGTCGCAGGGCCCGGCCAGCGCCTGAGGACAGGAAACGCCCGCCACGCCACAGTTCACGAACCTGAACCCGGGCTTTCCGGCCAGATGCGCCACGTTCTCGGCCGACCCGGTCGACAGATTGTCGACACAGTCGACCTCCACGCCGCCCGCCCTCAGGCGTTCACAGAGGTGTGAGCCCAGAAAGCCGGCTCCACCGGCCACCGCGGCTCGTCGCCACGGCCAACGCTCAGCCACTGAAGGCGTCATGGGAGGACTCTCCTTGCGTCGATGCACGGGAAGTCGGGTACGTGCGCCGATGGTTCGGAAACCTGCGGGCAGCGTCACGGGGCTGCGGACATCGTCTTCTCGCCCGACTGCGTGCGCCGGGAGGCCGTGCTGCGCTTCCATGGCCCTTGCGAAGGCTCATCTGCGTGCGTGCCTGGGCCTGACCGCGCCGCCGCTTGCTGACGGCACTGACCGGAGTTCGGCTGCTCCGGCACACACACTCATACTGATTCAGCCCATCCACGGACAGCCCGCATCTCGGAGGTACCGTGGAACGGACGAGGGAAGGCAGGCCCGGTCATGCCTCGTGGCCTTCGCGCCGCACTCGGCGAACTGCTCACCCCACGTGGCGATACGGGCCGTGTGCTGCTCACGGGCTGGTTCAGTTTCCGGCACGGAGAGGTCACGGCCGGGGACGCGCTGGGCCAACGCTCCGTGCCCGGCTCTCTCGGCCAATTGGGTGTCCGCCACGACACCGCATGGAGCCCGGTCTACGCTCCCGGTGAGCTCTCCCTGGACGCCGCGTTTCCCGAGAACTGGTGCTGTTCGTCTGCGGGCCGGCCTCTGGGCGTGCCGGTGCTCGTGGTCGACCCTGTGGAGGGCGGCGCCAAGGTGTCCGCGCAGGCGGAGGTGCGCTGGCCCGTCCTGCCGGCCCGCGGCGCTCTCTCGCCGCGAGCGCTGGACGCCTGTTGGGACTGGTGTCTGCCCCCTGCGGGAGTGGCCGCGGCACACGACCGCCGGACACGCGTGGCACAGCACGTCTGAGCCGAGGGTCTCCGGCACCGCACCCAGAGCGAGCACCACCGCTCCGGCGCGGAGCCGGTTATGCGGCCGGAAGCCCTTTGCCAGGACGTCTGACTGCATCATCGACTCCCGTGCGTGAAGCTCCCCCGGCTTTGACCGAGACGTTTGGACTTCTCCACCGGGGAACCCGAAGAAACACGTCACGGCATGGCGCGGCCGTCGCCTCATCGACCACGAGAAATGGAACGCCGACCCATGAATGAAACCGAACGCCCACAGGACCCCACCCGGAAGTATCCGCAGCCCGACTTCCCCGAGCAGGATCAGCAGTACCCCGGCTGGACCGGGCCGATGGATCCGCCGCCCGATCACGGGGAGGACACCTATAGCGGGAACGCTCTTCTCGACGACCGCAAGGCCGTCGTGACCGGAGGGGATTCCGGGATCGGCCGGGCAGTCGCTCTGGCCTATGCGCGGGAAGGCGCAGATGTGCTGTTCACCCATCTCGCGTCCGAAGAGGGCGAGGCCCGGGAGACTGCCCGTCTGGTCGAGGAGGCGGGGCGGACCGCTCTCCCTGTGGCCTGCGACATTCGCCAGGAGGCAGAGTGCCGGGGCCTGGTCGGGACGGCAGTCTCGGAGTTCGGCCGGATCGACGTCCTGGTAAACAACGCGGCGTTCCAGATGTCCCAGCCGGATGGCATCGCGGCCATCTCCACCGATCAGTTCGACCGCGTGGTGCGCACGAACCTCTACGGAATGTTCTGGCTCTGCAAAATTGCGCTTCCCCACATCCCGGCCGGCGGCTCGATCATCAACACCACTTCTGTCCAGGCGTACAAGCCGAGCCCACATCTCCTCGACTACGCCATGACGAAAGGGGCCATCGTCACCTTCACCCAGGGCCTTGCCCAGATGCTGGCATCGGATGGTATTCGAGTGAACGCAGTGGCGCCGGGACCCGTGTGGACTCCGCTCATCCCGGCCACTCTTCCGGAAACCCGGGAATTCGGAAAGCAGAGTCCGCTCGGAAGGCCCGCACAGCCCGCCGAGATGGCTCCCGCCTACGTGTTCCTGGCATCTCCGAACGCCTCCTTCATCACGGGCGAGATCCTGAACGCGACGGGCGGGACGCCGCTCCCGTAGGGCCACGCTGTACCGACCTGGGGTGTCTCGTCGCCTTCAACCGGTGCCCCCGCCATGGATCGCGGTTCGACATCGGCGGAAGCGTTCTCCAGGGCCCCGCCGTCCGTCTGCCGCGCCGGAGCGCTTGGCTTTCCCGTTTCCCACCACTATCCGAGTGTTCTGCGAGCACATTCCCTGACAGTGGCGCGCAGACTGCCCGAACGATGCAGCAGCTCGCGTTGGAGGCACGCACCGGAACCGCGTGCGAAGAGATCCCTCAGTCCGCCTTCGGCCAGGTCGAAATCACCATTGTCGTCCAATGCCTCAGCCACATGGGCCAGCAACGCACTCACGACGTCGGACGCCGGCTCGGGGCGCATGGTAACGGGATGGAGGAGCCGTCCTTCCAGGCCCGTCCGGCCCGCCTGCCAGGCCGCCATGCGAAGGACACTCGCCGCGAAGCCGGCAGGGGGCTCCCCAACAGACCAGCTGCGGGCCGCCGTTTCGACCAGGCCCCGCACGAGAGACGCGACGAGAACCGTGTCCGCGGGGTCGAGACAGACATCCGCCACTCTGATCTCGACCGTGGGATAGCGGTGCGACAAGCGAGCATCGAAGTAAATCATCCCCTTGTCCCGCAGCACGCCCGTGTCCAGGAGCTCCCGCACCAGTGCGTGGTAGCGCTCCGCAGTCCCGAACACCTCCATCGGACCAGCCGAGGGCCAGCGGCCCCAGACCCTGCTCCGGTAGCTGCTGTACGAGCTGTCCCGGCCCTGCCAGAAAGGAGAGTTCGCGCTCAGGGCCAGGAGCACCGGCAGCCAGGGCCGCACCCGGTCCAGCACCGCGACGCCTTCCTCGTCCGAGGCCACCGCTACATGCACATGGCACCCGCACGTCAGCTGCTCCTGCGCGGTCAGACCGAACCGCTCCTCCATCCACCGGTACCGTTCCCCCGTGCGGATCGACGGGCTGACCGGCAGAGGTGACGTCGCCAGGGCCACCACGGCGGCTCCCAGTTCCGCCGCGTTCTCAGCCGCCTTCGCGCGCCAGCGGAGGATCTCCTCCGCCAGATACCGCATCCCGGTCTGGGGGCGGGTGGCGAACTCCAGCTGCTGGCCCTGAAGTTCGGTTTCGAAGGCGGAGGTCCCCCCGGTACGCCGGCCCGCCCTGGCAAGCACCGCTGTCGACAGAGCCCGCGGTTCACCGCTCTCCGCGCCGACGAGGAGCAGCTCTTCCTCGACACCTACAGTCCGCACGATGGCACCCTTTCAAGACGCAACCGGGATACCCCACTGTCGTCCCCTCGTGTCCGCTCCGCCGGCAGCAGACCAGGTGCCGCCCGTAGCACAACGAGACCGACCAAGCCAGGCTCACGCGGCGGACCCGGGGTGTTCGGCGACGCGTGAGGCGAGCCGCCCGGCCGCGGCCGGGCGGTGGACCACGAGGCTCCGTCCGCTCTCGACACGGACGACAGCCCATGCCTGGCTCCAGGGGCTCGGGCCATCGGCGCCCGACGCCCGCTCCTGGTGACGGATTCGACGGGCGCGCGGCCCACCGTCCGAACAAGGTGTCGCACGACCGGGAGTGCGGTACCGCACCGCGTGAAGGGGGGCGGGAGTGTGCGTCCGGCCGATCCTGGGCCGACCCCAGCGGCGAACTCGCTGAAATCACTGCCCAAGTCGTCTGCTCGGCCCATAAACCGGATTTTACGGCCCGGCACCTCCAGCACGCGCGGGCAGCGCGACCGTTCGGGCGGCGGAAAGCGGTCTCAGGAGCGGCATGGGCCGTGAATCGGCGCTCTTCCGGCGTACCCGGGCCACACGTGCGAGGCGGGGTCCAGTCCAAGTACTGCGCGGCGACCTGCGGGATGTGGGGGCGGGGGCGCCCGCTGGCCGGGCGGCCGACTGTGCGGCCGGCCAACCGCTCGATTCACCGGCCGAGCGCTTGGCGCAGCTCCTGTTTGTTCATGGACGAGCGGCCTTCGATGTTCTTCTTCTTGGCCTCCTCGTACAACTGGTCCCGAGTGGGCCCTTCGGAACCGCTGTGCGAGCGCTGACCGCCGCGCTCGGACGAGGACTTGGGGTCGCGGGTGGAGGACTTGCTCGACGACTTGGCTTCGCCCGAACGCGCCCTTTCCTTGTTCACGGTGCGCGAGGCCATTTCCTTGGCCCGGTTCCTTGTTCACGGTGCGCGAGGCCATTTCCTTGGCCCGGCTCTCGGAAGCGCCGCGCTCCAACGATTGCCCGCGTCGGCGGCGGCGTCCAGGGCGGCGCGGGCGACCGCCCGGTGATCGGGGGTGTTCCAGACGACGCCGCCCCAGGTGTCCCGGTGGTTGAGCGTGATGACCAGCTCGGGGCGGTGCTTGCGGATGGCGGCGGAGATGTCCCGGCGCAACGGAAGGCCGTACTCGGTCACGCCGTCGCGGTGATCCAGGAACTCCACCTCATGGACACCGACAACGGCGGCGCTCGCCCGCTGCTCACGCTCGCGCAGCGGTGCGCATTCCTCCGGCCGCAGCGTGTCGATGCCGGCCTCGCCACGGGTGGCGAGGAGGTAGGAGACCTCGCGGCCCTCGTCGGTCCAGCCCGCGATCGCCGCCGCGCAGCCGTACTCCAGGTCATCGGGGTGCGCGACCACGGCCAGGGCGCGCCGCCAGTCCGCGGGCATGGGTTCGAGCTGGTCCGTCATGTCGGCAGGCCAGCTGCCGCCGATCGCCGACGCCCCCACGTTCCCCGGACGCGGATGCCTCCCCGACGTAGCGCGTGTCTCACTCAGAGCCAGAAATACCCCCAGGGGTATTTCTGTTAGCCTGTACAGAGATACCCCCAGGGGTAAAGAATCACGGAAGGAGCCGTGTCGTGTTCTTCGTCGACACCATCGAGACAGCGGGCCTCGGCAACCGCGGCTATCTGGCGGGCGGGCGGCGGGCCGCCGTCGTCGTGGACCCGCCGCGCGACATCGACCGGGTCATCGCCGCCGCTGCCCGGCGCGGCGTGCGGATCGCTCTGGTGGTGGAGACGCATCTGCACAACGACTACGTGACCGGCGGCCTGGAGCTGGCGCGGGTGACGGGGGCGCGCTACCTGGTGCCAGCCGCCGCGGAGGTCTCCTTCGCCCGGGTGCCGGTCGCGGACGGCGACATCGCCGAGGTCGACGACGGCCTCGCGCTGCGTGCGCTCGCCACCCCCGGGCACACCCCGCACCACACCTCGTACGTGCTGGTGGAGGAGGGCCGCGACGTGGCCGCCTTCACCGGCGGCTCGCTGCTGATCGGCAGTGTGGGCCGGCCAGATCTGGTGGAGCCCCGGCTCACCGCCGAACTGGCCCGCGCCCAGCACGCCTCTGTGCACCGCCTCGCCGACGAGCTCGCGGACGAGGTGCCCGTGCTCCCCACGCACGGCTTCGGCAGCTTCTGTTCGTCCGCACAGGCCGAGGGGTCGGCCACGACGATCGGCGACGAGCGCCGCCGGAACGACGCCCTGGTCAAGGACGTGGACACCTTCGTCGCGGGGCTGCTCGCCGGACTCGACGACATCCCCGCGTACTACGCGCACATGGGCCCGGCCAATGCCGCGGGGCCCGCTCCGCTCGACCTGACCCCGCCCGGCCGCGCCGACGCCGGGGAGATCTCCAGGCGGCTCGCCTCGGGCGAGTGGGTGGTGGACCTGCGCAGCCGGGTGGCCTTCGCACGGGGGCATGTCGCCGGATCGTTCAACTTCGAGGGCGACGGCCCGCTCGCCACGTACCTGGCCTGGCTGATCCCGTGGGGCAAGCCGGTCACCCTACTGGCGAGCACCGCCGCCGAGATCGCCCACGCGCAGCGGGAGCTGTCCCGCGTCGGGCTGGACCGTCCGGCCGCCGCGGCCACCGGAGGCCCGGAGGACTGGGCGGCCCCGGCGACGGAGCTCCGGTCCTTCGCCAGGTCCGACTTCGCGGGCCTGGCGGCCGCCCGGGAGCGCGGCGAGGACCCGGTGATCCTCGACGTTCGCCGCAACACCGAGCACCTCGGTGGTGCCATCACCGGGGCGGTGCACATTCCGCTCCACGAGCTGCCCCGGCGGCTCGGCGAGGTGCCTCCGGGCCTCGTGTGGGTGCACTGCGCGGGCGGGGCGCGGGCAGCGATCGCCGCGTCGATGCTGGACGCGGCGGGACGCGAGGTGGTGGCCGTCGACGACGGATTCGGCGCGGCGGCGGAGGCCGGTCTCGGTGTCGCCGCCCCCGTGACCGCGCCCTCCGCGGCATGACCGCGCTGATCGTGGCGCTGGTCGCCGGTGCGGTGGTCGGACTGGCGCTCGGCGGGCTGGGCGGCGGCGGAAGCGTGCTCGCCGTCCCCGCGCTGATCTATCCACTCGGCTTCACCCCTTCCGCAGCGACCACCGCCGCACTGCTCATCGTCATCGCGACATCGCTCACCGGGCTGGTCGCCCATGCCAGGGAGGGCGGGGTCCGCTGGCGGACGGGAGGGCTCTTCGCGGCGGCCGGGATCGTACCGGCCGCGCTCGCCGGCGCGCTGTCGGTGCGGGTCCCGCCCGGGGCGCTGACCGCCGGGTTCGCCGTGCTCGCGGCGGTCGCCGCGGTACGGATGCTCAGGCCGCGGCCCGGGCCAGCGCCGCAGGCCGGGCCCGGTACGAGCGGTGCGCCCGCCGGACGGGTCGCGCGAACGGGTGCCGGGCTCGGCGCGGTGACCGGGTTCCTCGGCGTGGGCGGCGGGTTCCTGGTGGTCCCCGCACTGGTCACCGTGGTCGCCCTCCCGATGACCGCGGCGGTCGGTACCAGCCTGCTGGTCATCACGGTGAACTCCGTGGCCGCGCTGGTCACCCGTCTCGCCACGCCCACCGCGCTGGACTGGGCGACCATCGCCCCGTTCACGGCGACGGCGGTGCTCGGCGCCTGGGACGGGCGGCGGCTCGCCGCGAGGGTGTCCACGGCCGCCCTGCAACGGATCTTCGGCGTGGCGCTGCTGGCGGTGGCCGCGTTCATGATCGCCGACGCCGTGGCATGAACCACGGCGTCGCCCCGGCCGGCTCAGGCCAGTGAGAGAAAGAGCTTCTCCAGCCGTGACCGCATCCGGTCCCGGTCCTCCGGCTCACTGCCGCCGTCGGCCATGCAGTGCTGGAGGCCCGTCGCGATGATCGCGAAACCGGCCCGGTCGAGCGCCCGGGACACGGCCGCCATCTGCGTGATCACGTCCTCGCAGTCCCGGCCCTCCTCGATCATCCTGATGACCCCGGCGAGCTGGCCCTGCGCGCGGCGAAGGCGGTTGAGAACCGACTTCAGTTCGTCGGCCGCCATGTCGAGTTCCACAACATCCTCCTTCTGATACCCCGAGGGGTATTCTAGCCCAACCGGGACAAGGCCTGTCCGGCGAATCAGGGCCGGACAGGACCTGGGAGGGACCGAGTTCCTCCCGATCCCCGGTGAACGAAAGGAAAAACTGCTCGTGACCAGCCCCGTCTCCCTCTCCCCCGCTCAGGCCGCGGCCCGTCTCGCGGAGTTCACCGTGATCGATGTGCGGGCCCCCGGCGAGTACGCCTCCGGGCATGTGCCCGGTGCGCTGAACATCCCGCTGGACCGACTCTCCGAGGCCGTGCCCGCGCTGAAGTCCGCCGCCGCCCGCGGCTCGCTGCTGATGGTGTGCGCCTCCGGCGTCCGCTCCACCCGGGCCTGCGACATCCTCGCCGCCGCCGACATCGACGCCATGACGCTCACCGGTGGCACCTCGGCCTGGGCGGGCGAGGGACGCGATCTCGACCACCCCGCCGGGGCCCGCGCGACCTGGCCCATGGAGCGTCAGGTCCGGCTCGCCGCCGGTTCGCTCGTGGTGGCCGGCCTGCTCGCCGGGGCCCGGTTCCCGGCGGCCCGCTGGATCTCCGCCGGTATCGGCTCCGGCCTGGTGTTCTCCGCCGTGACCAATACCTGCGGCATGGCGGCGGCCCTCTCGAAGCTTCCGTACAACCGGGCCCCGCGCTCGGGCGCCGGGCTGGACGAAACGCTGCACGCCCTTCAGAACTGACACCCGCGGTGCCGTGAGCGGGAGTAACCGGCCGGTTCCTCCCGCTCACGGACGCGGTCAGACTTCGTCCCTGACCAGGGCCAGCAGCCGGTCCAGCACCCGCGGTCCGCCGGCGCGCAGCCCGTCGTGCTCGTACTCGTCGGTCACCCAGGTGCGCAGCCCCCGGATCGACGCCGCCGTGCGCAGCGCGTGTGCCGTGTCGACGTACATGTCGTCGTGGTAGACGGCCGCCGCGACCGGCACCTTGTTGGCCGCCAGGCGCTCGGCGTCGTACAGCGGCGCCCAGTCGGTGCGGGCGGCCAGCAGTTCGGCGGTCTCGCGCAGCGGGCGCAGCGCCGGGTCCACCTCGAAGTGCCAGGGGTGGATGCTCTCACCGGTGAAGAGCACCGGGCCGTCGCCCTTGAGCGCCTCGGCCGCGTCGAACTGCCGGAATTCACCACGGACCCGCTCTGCGGACCAGGCCGTGGGCCGCTCGCCCTGCCCGTAGATCGCCTCGTGCAGCAGGGCGTAAAGCGGGTGCCCGGCGAACGAGGAGGCCGTGCGCACGGCCTCCTGGAAGGTGTCGGAGAGCTCGGTGCCGTGCGGGGTGCGGACGAAGGCGTTCTCCAGGAGGTAGTGCAGCTGGTGGCTGCCGCTGCCGCCGCCGAGCATGATGCCGAGGGACTGGAACCCTTCGGCCGTCAGGCGGTGTCCGGCGCTGTCGGTGGGGTGCTCCAGCAGACGGGCGGTGATCTCCCGGGCGCGCTCGACGTCCTGCGGGTAGCGGGCGTAGTGCGCGGCGGTCTTGCGCTCGATGCGGGGGTAGGCGGCCCGGTACACGTCGTCGGCGTGCGCGTCGAGGGAGGGCAGCCCACCGGTGATCAGGACGGTCCTGAGCCCTTCGGGGGCGGCCGACAGATAGCGGACGGCGCAGAAGCCGCCGAAGGACTGGCCCAGGACCGTCCAGGGTTCGCCGCCGGTCAGCTGCCGGCGGATCAGCTCGCAGTCGCGCACGATGCTGTCGGCCCGGAAGTGGGTGAGGTAGTCGGCCTGCTCCCGCGGGCCGCCGCGCAGCGGCAGGGTCTGCCGGTTGGCGGGGGTGGAGAGGCCGGTGCCGCGCTGGTCGAGCAGCAGCACCCGGAACTCCTCCACAGCCCGCCCCAGCCAGGCCTCCGTGCCGATGAAGCGCCGCGCACCGAAGCCGGGACCGCCCTCCAGATACACCAGCCAGGGCAGCTCCTCGTCGGCCCGGCCGCTGGCCACGGCCTCCCTGCCGAAGACCTCGATCTGCTCGCCACTCGGATCGCCGTGGTCGAGCGGGACCGTGAAATAGCGGTCGGTGAATACGATGCCGGGGTGCCGGTAGCTGTTCACAAGGTGCTCCTGAATCAGATGTGCCACGGACAGTTCAGCACACGGCACCGACACGGACGGTCGCGGCCCGTGTGCGGTGCGCCCGGGTGCCTCCTACCGTGCAGGCATGATCCGGTTCGAGCAGGTCGGCAAGGTGTATCCGGACGGTACGGTCGCGGTCGACGGGCTGTCCTTCGAGGTCGCCGAGGGGGAACTGGTCACCCTCGTCGGGCCGTCCGGCTGCGGCAAGACGACCACGATGATGATGGTGAACCGGCTGATCGAACCGTCGTCGGGCCGGATCCTCGTCGGTGGCGAGGACATCTCCGGCGTCGACCCGGTGAAACTGCGCCGCCGGATCGGCTACGTCATCCAGCAGGTCGGTCTCTTCCCGCACCGCACGGTCCTCGACAACACGGCGACCGTGCCGGCCCTGGTGGGCTGGAAACGGGCGCGGGCCCGGGAGCGGGCGGCCGAGCTGCTGGATCTGGTGGGCCTCGATCCGGCGACGTACGGTTCCCGCTACCCCGCGCAGCTCTCCGGCGGTCAGCGCCAACGGGTGGGCGTGGCAAGGGCGTTGGCAGCGGATCCACCGGTGCTGCTGATGGACGAGCCGTTCGGCGCGGTCGACCCGGTGGTGCGCGAGCGGCTGCAGAACGAGTTTCTGAGCCTGCAGGCGACGGTCCGCAAGACGGTCCTGATGGTCACCCATGACATCGAGGAGGCGGTCCGGATGGGCGACCGGATCGCGGTGTACGGGGCGGGGCGCATCGAGCAGTTCGACACCCCGGCCGCCGTGCTCGGGGCTCCCGCGACCCCGTACGTGGCAAAGTTCGTCGGCGCCGACCGGGGCCTGAAGCGGCTCTCGGTCACCGAGATCGAGCCGGAGGACCTTCAGGAACCGCCGGTCGCCCGGCTGGACGAGCCGGCCGGCGCGGCGGCGGCCCGGCTCGGCGCCACGGGGGCCCGCTGGGCGGTGGTGCTGAACGGCGAGGGCGATCTGCACGGCTGGGTGGCGGCGGACGCGCTGCGGATCGCGGGCGGGCACGGCACGGTCGGCGAACTGGCCCGCAGGATGGACGCCTGGGTGCCGGTCGGCGCCCCGCTGAAGCAGGCGTTCAGCGAGATGCTCCAGCACGACGCGGGGTGGGTCGCGGTACTGGACGGTTCGCGGTTCCTCGGCGTGCTGACACCGGCCAAGCTCCACGAGGCGCTGCGCCGCTCGGTGGACGCGGACGCGCGGGGCGTGGCCCGGGACGACGTGCCCTTCGACTCGGTCGCGGACGCGTAGGACGTACGGGCGCGGCCGGTGCTACCGCCCGCGCCGGTAGCTGCTGCCGTCCTTGGGCCTGACCAGCAGGCCGGCGACGACCAGGTGGCGGCGAAGCGCCGAGCAGTCGTCGTGCACCGTGAGCAGGACCTCGTTGACCTCTCGCTCGGTGTAACTCCGGTCCCGCTCGAAGAGGGTCTCGGAGAGATGGACGAGCAACTGCTCCCGGCGGGCCGTCTTGCGGGGGATCGCCGTCAGGCGGCCGTGCGAGAAGAGCGCCTCGACCTGGCGCGAGCCGCTTGTTCCGTTGTCTGACATGGGGAGGAGGATCGCAGGCACCCGCCCCGCGGGCAACGGGTTTTCGGCCCGCCCACGGGAGCGGGTGAACGCCCGGGATCAGAGATACGTGGCGGCCGTCACGCAGAAGCCGTCGCCGAGGGCGACGGCCCAGACGTAGGGCAGGATGCGGACCATCACCTCCTGCGGGGTGACGCCCGCGTACTGCGCGCTCCACACGGTCTGGGTGCTCGCGGCGCCGATGGTGAAGGGACCATCCCCGCGGGCGCGGGGAGAGGGGCGGTGACGCCGAACACCTGGTTGTACGAGGTGGCCAGGCCCGGCACCGCGGTGGCGGGGCAGATGCCGGCGGCGATCAGGACCACCGGCGATGCCCGCGCCGAGACCGAAGAGTCTGCCGAGCGAGGCGACCCGGCGGGTGAGCACGGCGCCGGGGTTCCGATGCCGATCAGCCCGACGGTGGCGACATCGCCCTCCAGCAGGGCGTTGGTGATGTGGGTGGTGCCGATGTTCTTGCCGCGGGCAGCAGATCGCGAACGTGCGAGACGCCGGCGAGCCGTGCGACCTCCGCCTGGCGCGGACGGGCCGTGCGGCCCGCCGGTGCGGGTGAACGGCCGGGCCTGGCCCGCTTCCTGGGTTCCTCCACCATGGCTCCTGGCTCCTCACATCGATCAATGCGTATTACTAATGCGCATTAACGAGCCCTGTGAGGGTCGGCCGGACGCCGGTCGAGGGGGCGGGCACAACTTCTGCGCCGCACGCCCCCGTACGGTGTGATCAACCATCCCCGCGAGAAGGCGGTCCCAACCATGTCCCTGTTCGATCTGCCGCTCGACCGGCTGCGTGAGTACCGCAGCGGTTCGGTCGAGCCGGAGGACTTCGACGCGTTCTGGACGAAGACGCTGGACGAGGCCCGGTCCCACGACCTCGATGCCCGTTTCGAGCCGCGCACCGGCACCGGGCTGTCCACCGTGGACGTGTACGACGTGACGTTCGCGGGCTTCGGCGGTCATCCGGTCAAGGGCTGGTTCGTCCTCCCGGCGGGCACCACGGAGCCGCTGCCGGTGGTGGTCGAGTTCATCGGTTACGGCGGCGGGCGGGGTCTGGCGCACACCCATCTGCTCTGGGCCTCGGCCGGTTTCGCCCACTTCGTGATGGACACCCGGGGCCAGGGCAGCGGCTGGCTCGTCGGCGACACCCCGGACCCGGTGGGCAGTGCCCCGGCGTACCCCGGTTTCATGACCCGGGGCATCGAGGACCCGGAGTCGTACTACTACCGGCGGGTGTTCACCGACGCGGTGCGGGCGGTGGAGGCGGCCCGTTCGCACCCGCTGGCCGACGCGGCGCGCACCGCGGCCATCGGCGAGAGCCAGGGCGGCGGCATCACCCTCGCCGTGGGCGGGCTGATACCCGACCTGGTGGCGATCGCGCCGGACGTCCCGTTCCTCTGCGACTTCCCCCGCGCCCTCACCGTCACCGACCGGACCCCGTACCGCGAGGTGGGCAACTACCTCAAGACGCACCGCGGCCGGGCCGACCGCGCGCGGGCCACGCTTTCCTACTTCGACGGGGTGCACTTCGCGGCACGCGGGCGGGCGCCGGCGCTGTTCTCGACCGCCCTGGAGGACATGACCTGCCCGCCCTCGACCGTCTTCGCCGCCTTCAACGCCTACGCCCACCCCGACAAGACCATCGAGGTGTACGACTTCAACGACCACGAGGGCGGCGGGCCGTTCCAGGAGGCCGTGCAGCTGGGCTGGCTGCCGGGGAGGCTGCGGGCCTGACCGCGCGGGGCGGCGGCCGGCCACGACGGTGTTCCGCGGCCCTCAGCCGCGCGGGACGAGGTCCTTGGACTCCAGGTAGTTGCGCGCCACGTCCTCGGGGAGCCTGCGCCAGCTGTCGACCTGCTCGTCGAGTCGGGCCAGGTCGGCCGTGGTCAGTACGGTGTTGAGCCTGCCCAGTGCCGTGCGGACGCCTTCGCTGCCGGCCCGGGACCGGTTGACGACGGGGACGAGGTAGTCGGCGTTCTGGAGGTGCCTGTCGTCGGCGAGCAGAACGAGCCCGAAGTCGTCGAGCGTGGCGTCGGTCGTGGTGGTCAGCACCATCTGGTCCCGGCCGTTCCGGACGGCCTGTTTGGCCTGGGTGGTGCCGACGCCCTTGGGGTCCACGGCGGTGATGCGGATGCCGTACGTCTTCTTCAGCCCGGGTGCGCAGTAGGGGCGCTGAACGCATTCGTCGCCGGCGGCCAGCCGTACGGGCAGCCGGGACCGGCCCAGGTCGCTCAGTGTCCTCAGGCGGTGCTCGGCCGCGTAACGGGCGGCGACCGCGAAGGCGTTCTGGTCGACGGCGCGTCCGGGGTCGAGAACGGTGAGTCCACGGGGTGCGGCCAGGGCGCGCAGCGCCTTCATGGTGGCGGCGAGGTCGGGCGAGCCGGCCGGGGCGGCGTCGGCGCCGTTCTTCTTGGCGCTCAGCCAGTCGGCGAAGGTCGCGGCGTACTCCGGCACGACGTCGATCCGGCCGCTCTCCAGCGCCGGTTCGTAGATCTCCCGGTTGGCGACGGAGATGATCTTCGTGGAGTAGCCGGCCCGGTCCAGCAGCAGCGCGTACATCTGGGCGAGCAGATCGCTCTCGGTGAAGCCCGCGGAGCCGATGGTGAGGTGTCTGCTGTCGCCCGGCGGTGCGGTGATCTCTCCCTGGTTCTCCAGCGAGGGGCCGGTGGCGCAGGCGGCCGCCGGGAGCAGCACCAGCAGTACAGGGACGGCGGCTGCCGGCCTCATCCCGACCCTCCGCCGCGGAGCCGGCCCGGGACGAGCAGCCGGCCCGCTTCGAAGAGCCCTTCGACGATCAGCGCGAAGACCGCGACGAGCACCGCCCCGGCGACGACCTGTGCGGTGGAGGCGAGGTTGAAGCCCGCGGTGATGATCCGGCCGAGACCACCGCCGCCGGCCAGTGCCGCGAGGGTGGCGGTCGCGACGAGCTGGACGGCGGCGATCCGTACTCCGGTGAGGATCAGCGGCAGGGCGAGCGGCACCTCGACCCCCAGCATCAGCTGCCTGCCCGTCATGCCCATGCCCTTGGCCGCGCGCACGATGTCGCGGTCGACCTCCCGCATGCCGACGTAGGCGTTGGTGAGCAGCGGCGGTACGGCGAAGAGGACGAGAGCGATGATGGTGGGCCATTCGCCGTGCCCGCCGAGCGGTGTGAGCAGGAGCAGTACCAGCACGGCGAAGGTGGGCACGGCCCGGCCGATGTTGGAGATGTTGACGGCCAGTGCGCCACCCTTGCCGAGATGGCCGAGGACCAGGGCGACGGGCAGCGCGATCAGGCAGCTGATGAGCAGGCAGACGACGGTGAGGAAGAGGTGCTGGCCCAGCCGGTGCCGGATACCGCCGTCGCCGGACCAGTTGGCGGAGGTGGTGAGCCAGGACCAGGCGTCGGCGAGAGTGTTCACGACTGCCCCCTGGTCCATGGGGTGAGCACCCGCTGTGCGAGCAGGAGCAGCAGGTCGGCGGCGACGGCGATGACGACGCAGAGGACCGACGCGGTGAGCACCTGGGCCTTGAAGTAGGTGTTCATCCCGGAGTAGATGAGATTGCCGAGCCCGCCGTAGCCGACGATCGCGCCGACCGTGACCAGCGAGACGGCGGAGACGGTCGCGATCCGCAGTCCGGCCATGGCCGCGGGCAGCGCGAGGGGCAGTTCCACGGCGAGCAGCAGCCGCAGCGGGCCGTATCCCATGCCGCGGGCGGCCTGCCGGGTCTCCTCGGGCACGGCGCGGAGTCCGGCGAGGACGTTCCGTACGAGAAGGGTGAGGGAGTAGAGCACGAGCCCGGCGACGACGAGCGAGGCGGAGAGTCCGTACACCGGCAGCAGCAGTGAGAACATGGCGAGCGACGGCACGGTGTAGAGGACGGTCGTCACGCCGAGCACCGGGCCCGCCGCCCAGCGTCGGTGGCGTGCCGCCAGGGCGAGCGGAACGGCAAGCACCAGCCCGATGAGCACGGAGACCGCGGTGAGCTGGAGGTGCTGCACGACGGCGTCCCAGAGGATCTCGCGACGGCTGGAGAGATAGGCCCCGCAGAGCCACTCGTTGCGCGCCAGGCAGTCGTCCGGGGGCACGGTCACCCGTCCATTGGAGCGCGCGGGGCGGCGCGGGCGCGCGTCCTGATCGGCTGTCCGGGGGCGCTTGGGTGCCGGGGCCGGACTTGCGGCGTACGGGGGGGTGCCGGCGCGTCTACCGCCCGGTACGGACGGAGCTGACGGTAGGCCGGGTCCACGTCCCGCGTTCCCCGTGCCTGCCAAGGAGCCCCGCATGCCGCCGTCCGGACCCTCCGACGACGCCTACCGCTTCGACGACCTGCGTGCGCTGTACGTCAACTGCACCCTCAAGCGCTCCCCGGAGGTCAGCAACACGGAAGGGCTGATCGACCGCAGCCGTGCGGTGATGGAGCGGCGCGGTGTCGGCACCGAGGTGGTCCGGGCCGTCGACCACGACATCGCGAGGGGCGTCTGGCCGGACATGCGGGAGCACGGCTGGGAGCGGGACGCCTGGCCCGGACTGTACGAGAAGGTGATGGCGGCCGACATCCTGGTGCTGTGCGGGCCCATCTGGGTCGGCGGAACGCTCTGCCAGCCGGAATTGCGTGCCACGATGGCCCGCCCCGAACGCAAGCCGAGTGATGCCCGACCTGCCGTACATCGACCTCTACCTGCGCAAGTCGCGCGTGGTGCGCCACGCAGATCCCCGAGACCTGACCTCCATCCAGGCCCAGGAAGACAGCGGCCGTGCCTGGGCCGCCCGTGAGGGCCACCGCGTCCGCCACGTCTGGGTGGACAATCTGTCCGCCTGAAGCGACATAGAACGACGCGAGTTCGACAAGGCACTCGCCGCAGTCCTGGCCGGCGAGGTTCCGGCCCTCTGGTGCGCCTACCTGGACCGCTTCACCCGCAAGGGCATCGACAACATCGGCCCCATCCTGAGCACGGCTCGGGTCGTTTTCGATCACGACGGCCTGGACAGCTCGATCGAGCGAGACCGCCGCTGGATCATCGACCGTGCCGAGCAGGCGCGCGAGTACTCCATGCGGCTCTCGTACAACGTCAAGACGACGAAGGCGGCGAAGCGCGCGGGGCCAGTGGACCCAGGCCGCGCCGTACGGCCTTCGTGCCGACGCGTCGAGGAAGCTCCACCACATACCCGGCGAGTGGCGGATCGTACGTCACATCGTCGAGAGCTTCGCCCTCGGATTCGCCGAACGCATGGTCGCGAAGGCCCTCAACTCCGGTCCTGCGCCCATCGCCGGGCCGGGGGGCAGTACCTGGCAGGCCAACGCCATCTCCCGAATCCTCCACAACCCCGTCTACGAGGGCTGGCAGGTGGCCCCACGACGTGAGAATCCGAAGGGCCGCTTCCAGCCCTACCGCGACAACGAGGGCAACCTCGTCAGTGTCTTCGCCGAAGGGGTCGAACCGATGCCGCCAGACCTCATGGCCCGAGCTCGTCAGGTCGCGGCCGGCCACGCCTTCGTAACGCCCGAGCAGGCCGGTCGAATCGGCACGGTGACGCAGCTCCTTACGGACAGCGTCAAGTGCAGGGGCTGCCGTGGAGAAGCCTCACCCGACTCGAAGACCTACCGTTGCTGGCGCGCAATCCAGGGCGTCCCGTGCGATGCCCCCGTGTCGGTCACCCGCTCGGTCCTGGAGACGTACGTCACCGAAGCCTGGCACGAAGATGAACACGGCGCAGCCCGACGACCCGGTCCTGCAGATCGCCGCCGAGCGTTGGGCCGGACTCCAGCAGGAACCGGCGGACGCCGAGCGGATGGCGAAGGCCGTGTCGGCCCTGAAGGCTGCGGAGGCCGGTGTCGAGCGCCTCGCCAAGCAGCAGTCCGACGGCTTTTTCGACCCTTCCTTCGGCACCCACCTCCCTCGCCTGCAGGTCGAGGCCCGCGCTGTACAAGCGAAGGCGCAGAAGGAAGTGGCGGAGGCGACTCCGAAGCAGCTCGACGTGTCCTTCCTCATGGAGGATGCGACGATCCGAGCAGCCTGGGAGGAAGCAGCCCTCCCGCTACGACGCGACCTCTTGCGGCTGGTGTTGCGTCGCGTGGTGGTGACCAAGGTACGGCGCGGATACAACGTCTTCGACGGCGATGAGCGGGTCGAGATCCACTGGCTCGACTCGCCCGATCCGGGGGTGTCGGCGCTGACTCCCGAGGATCTGGAGCAGGCGGCCTGACGGCTGAGCGGGGGGGGGGGGGGGCCCCCCCCCCGGGGGCCCCCCCCCCGGGGGGGGGGGGGGGGGGCGCGCCCGGGGGGGGGGGGGGGGGGGGGGCCCAAACACCAGCCCCCCCCCCCCCAGA